>NZ_VHLC01000210.1:0-2704 GCF_006547355.1 Myxococcus sp. AB036A
CCCCCGAAGCCCCCCGAGCCGGCGCCCCTGGCTCCGAAGAAGCGGCGCCCATCGGAGGAAACGGAGGCCGAGTCGGCCCGCCCTGCCGCGACGCCAACCCAGGCGGCTGCGTCCCACCACCGGCGCCCTGCGGAGCCACCGGCATGGCCGAAGCCACAGCAACTCCTGGAGCGGGAACACCACCATCGAAGTCCTCGGACACAGCCGCCCCGTCCTCGACGACCTCGCCCTCCTCCAGCACCTCCCCTTCCTCCAGGAGGTCAATCTCCTCCGCGGGCGCCGACTCCAGCGCGAACGGAGGCGGCGCGACGGCACGCGGCGTCTCCGTCGGCGTGAGTCGCGGCGGCGAGGCAGGCCGCGCCCCCCCACCCACTGGCGTCAGCGTCGGAGGCACGGGCACCTCGGGCGTCACCACCCGCATCCCGCCGTCCTCCCCGAAATCAATCCGCGCCACCGGAGGCGCGGACGACGACAGCGGGTCCAACGAATGCGAGCTCCCCGAAGCGGCCGGCGCCCACCGGCCCGAGCCTGAATCCTCGGGCTCCGTGTCCGGGTCATCGCCGCTCAGGTACTGCCCGGGCGCGAGCCCACCGAACATCCCTTCCGCCTCGGGCTCCGCTCTCACGGGCGCGGGAGGCGGAGGCGTCATGCTCATCGCGGCGGGCATCGAAGGGAGCTCCACGGCCGCGGTCCGCTGCGGACGCTTCGTCGAGGCCATCTGGATGAATCGCGTCTCGCGCTTGATGCCGTAGCGAAGCTCCTGGAACTGGAACAGCCGCAGCTCCGGCGTGACGTACGGAACGATGCGCAGACCGGTGATGAACCCCAGCGCATCCGCGTGCTCGATTTCCAGCGGGCTGGCCATGGCTACCTTGAGCCGCCGGCCTTCCTGCTCCAGCGGGAAGGCCTGGTGCTTCTCCGCCAGTGCCGCGGGAAGCAGTTGCAGCACCGCGTCCGGTGCCGCCACGAAGTCCGCTTCCTGCGCCACCGGGTAGCGGCACATCTCCCCCAGCACCATGGCCAGGGTGTCGATGTCGAGGATGTCCAGCTCGACAAGGTTGGAGCCCAACCGTCCGCCGTAGATGAGCTGGGCCCGGAGGGCTTCGTCGAGCTGCGCCTGCGTGATGAGGCCCTTGCGGACCAGGATCGCTCCGAGCTTTTCGGCCATGTCCGGCCGATTCTAGACGCCTTCTCAGCGACTGAGACGCCCCTCCCACCGCGTGGCCGCTGCATGCCAGCCAGGCCGCACGACCGGCGCCACAGGCACCTGCGCCGAGTGAAACCAAGGCCCTGGTCCAAACCCCACGCCGCAACGGAAAACCAATACTCACCGTGAAGCGAAAAATCTCCAACCACACCGTTCCGGCTACGGAACCCATGGCAATCACAAGGAATTGCCGGTTTCTCAGGATATAACTGAGAGTGCAGTCAAACCCGCCAAGGCTTCACTCCCAGGAGAATCGATGAAACGCATCCCACTCGCATGTCTGGTCACGGCGCTGGTCACGGGGGCGCCGGCGGCGCTGGCCTCCGATGAGGTCTGCCAGCAGGAAGAAGTTTCCTCTTCGTCACAGCGGCTCACGAAGGTGGGCGAGGACGTCTTCCGTCGCTTCGAGACGACCCACCCCTACGCCACCACGCAGATTCGCGCCTCCGACGGCCCCATCCACACGGACGTCATCACCCACGCTGGGGCGGCGTACATCGCGCCCCACTTCGAGCGGCTCGACCTGGAGGATGGCGACTTCGTCGTGGTGCGCTCGCCGGACAACTCCCGGTCGTGGCGCTACGACAACTCGCACCCGGGTGCGCGCAGTGGCTTCTGGGCCATCCACATTGCCGGTGAGACGGCCATCATCGAGCTGCACAGCCACGACAGCGTGAGCCGCCGCGGCATCCTCAACAAGCACGGCTACTCCATCGACCGGTACGCCCGGGGCTACACCAACGCGGAGATGGGCGTGTCGAACGACAAGGCGCTGTGCGGCCCGGACGACACGCAGTGGGCGCCCTGCTACGCCTCCAGCGACCCCACCCTGTACGGCCGCGCTCGTCCAGTGGCGCGCCTGCTCATCAACGGCTCCGGTGCGTGCACGGGCTGGCTCGTGGGCAGCCAGGGCCACCTGATGACCAACCAGCACTGCGTCGGTACGGCGAGCGAAGCGCAGAACACCCAGTACGAGTTCATGGCGGAAGGCGCGAGCTGTTCGACGAGCTGCGCGAGCTGGTTCGGTTGTCCGGGCAACGTCATCCCGGGCGGCACGCTGGTGAAGGTGGACGCGCCGCGTGACTACGCGCTCATCCAGTTGTCCCAGAACCCGGTGAACACCTACGGCTACCTCCAGCTGCGCTCGTCCGGCGCCGTGGTGAACGAACGCATCTACCTGCCGCAGCACCCGGCCGGCCACGGCAAGAAGATCGCCGTGCGCTCCACGGATGCCCGGGACGAGTCCGGCTTCGCGGAGATCTACAGCCGCAACGAGGCCTCCTGCCAGTCCGGTGGCCCCAACGACATCGGCTACTACGCGGACACGCAGGGCGGCTCCTCCGGCTCGCCCGTCATCGGCCATTCGGACAACCTGGTGGTGGCCCTGCACCACTGCGCCAACTGCCCCAACCGCGGCGTGCCCATCGAAGCGGTCATCAGCCACCTGGGCACCAGCCTGCCCCAGTGCGCGCTGCCCGCCGCCGACTGCCCCAACCC
>NZ_VHLC01000211.1:0-2625 GCF_006547355.1 Myxococcus sp. AB036A
GTCCTGCCCGCCCCCCGTACTGCCCCGTCACGCTGCTGCATCACCCCATAGCAGGGCGCGTGCCGCCGCCGATCCAAGCCCCGAGGCCAGCATTTCCAAGCACTTGGGGACATCACCCCGGGCCAACGGGGCCAGAACCCTTTCCGTCCCAGTAAGAAATCCGGTCCACCGCGGATGGAATACCGCCCCTCCGGTTCAGGGTTGCCCGGCGATGCCGCTCAAAACCAAACGTTGGTGTGTGCCAGCGGAGCCAGATGACGGCTTCCGCGTCCTCATCTGCCGTTACCGGCCCCGAGGTCTGCCCAAGGCAAAGGAGACGTGGGACGCGTGGCAGAGCAACCTGGCGCCCAGCCCGGAGCTCTTCGACGCCTTCTATGGAAAGGGGCGCACACCCATCACCCTGGATGCCTACCGCGAGCGGTACCTCCAGGAGATGGCGTCGCAGCACGAAGCCATCACCGCGCTCGCCAGGCGAGTGCGGCAGGGTGAGACGGTGACCCTCCTCTGTTCAAAGGATTGCATCCTCGAACAGGTCTGCCACCGAACGATTCTGGCCGGGCTCATCGAAGCGGAAGCGGCCCGGACGCACTAGAGCGACTCCGTCCACATCTGTCGCCGCCCCATCGCCGACGCCTTCTCAATCGCGTCGAGCAGGCAATGCAGCTTCAACGCCTCACGGAAGTCCGGCGCCAGCCGAGTCCCTTCAGGCATTCGGGAACGGCGGAAGCCGCGGCCGGAGCGGCGGTGAACCTGCACCGTCACGCTCCAGACCGCGGCTGTTCCGTGCGGCGTGGACTACTTGTTCATCTTCTCGATGGAAGACGCCATGTTCTCGGTCGTCTTCTCCACGTTGAACTTGGTCCGGACCTGGTCCCCCTCCTTGATTTCACGCCGGAGGTGGCTGTGGATGTCCCGGTGCTTCTCGATGGGCTTCCCATCGATTTGCGTGGAGTGGTTCACGCCCATCGCCACCACCGCGCCGTTCTCATCCTTGATGAAGACCTTGTCCTTCCGCAGGGCCACCACGGAGCCGCTCAGCTCCTGCTGGCCCTGCATCTGACTGCCTTGCATGCCGCCGGACGTCTGCGATCCGCTGCTGGGTGGATGCTGCATCGATGGGTCCTGCTGCATCGGTGGCTCCTGCGGCATCGACGGCTCTTGCGAGCCCTGCGCCAGAGCCGCGCCACCCGACGCCAGACCCGCGATCATCCCAATCACCTTGAGCTTCATGACCGACCCCTTTCGTCCTGGAGGGCGCACCTCGCCTCCGAAGCCAACCGTGACCATGCCCGGCGGCGTTGCCACCCGGTGCCACGGTGCGACCCGGCCCCTGGAACGCGCCTCCAAGCTCGTCCGTCCCTCCTCGCGGAACGATGACCGCCGCGCCCCGTTGAAACGAAGCGGCCCCGGACGCCTGCTCAGTCCGCCCGGAGCGCCACCGCGGGGGAGACGCGTGCGGCCCGGCGCGCGGGCAGCAACACCGCCAGGACGGCCACCGCCAACAGCACCGCCGCCACCGCCCCGTACGTCAGTGGGTCCGTGGGCCGCACGCCGCTCAGCAGGTGCGTGAGGCCGCGGCTGGTGGCCGCCGCCAGCCCCAATCCAATGAGGAGCCCACACGCCGTCAATCCCAGGTAGCGGCCGAGCACCAACCCCAGCACCTGCGCCTGACGCGCGCCCAGCGCCATGCGGATGCCCAGCTCGCGGGTGCGCTGCAGCACCGCGTAGGCCACGACGCCATAGAGGCCCACCGCCGACAGCACCATCGCCAGCGCCGCGAAGGCCCCCGCCAGCAACAGGTAGAAACGCAGCGGCGCCACCGTGCGGTCAACCACCGAGGCCAGCGTGCGGACGCTGCCTGGCGCCAGGCTCGCATCCAACGCACGAATCTCCGCGCGCGCCGCGGGAGCCACGTCGAGCGGCGCCCCCTTCGTCCGCAGCAGCACCACCATGCTCGTGGTCCGCGCCTGCACGTAGGGCACGTACACCTCCGGCAGGGACGGCGCGCCAAGCCCTTCCAGCGCCATGTCGTCCACCACGCCCACCACGCGTCCGCCCATGGCACCGCTGCCCCAGTCCATGCCGGTGTCCAGCGTACGCCCCAAGGGCGCTTCGCCAGGCCAGAAGCGGCGCGCCGCCGCAGCGTTGACCAGCACCGCGCGCCCACCCGCGCCCTGGTCCGCCGCCGAGATTCCCCGGCCCTGAAGCACCTTCACGCGCAGGGCCTCCAGCGCCCCGGGCGTCACGATGCGCACGCTGGCCTGCCATGGCTCCGTCCCCTCCGGAAAGGGCCGCATTGGGTCCTTCACGGGAACGGTCCACCGGGCCCCATCCAATGGAAGCCCATTCACGGCACCAACCTGCTCCACGCCGGGCAACGCCCGCAGCCGCTCGAGCAACGTGTCATAGAAGGCCGCGGGCGCGGCGGTCCCAAAGCCATAGTGAAGCGGCGGCAGGTCCACCTTCACCGTCAGCACGCCCTCGGGGTCGAAGCCGGGCTTGGCCCTTTGCAGGTGCACGAAGCTGCGCAGCAACAACCCCGCGCACACCAGCAACAGCACCGCCAGCGCCGTCTCCGCCACGACGAGCACGGAGCGAGTGCGATGCCCCTGCGCGCCGCCACCC
>NZ_VHLC01000212.1:0-2187 GCF_006547355.1 Myxococcus sp. AB036A
TAGCCGAAGAAGCGCGCGTTGCCGAAGAAGCGCGCTTGGCTGAAGAGGCTCGGCTGGCGGAAGAAGCGCGGCTCGAAGAAGAGCGTCGCGTGGCCGAAGAGGCTCGGCTCGCAGAAGAGGCGCGGCTCGAAGAAGAGCGTCGCGTGGCCGAAGAGGCTCGGCTCGCAGAAGAGGCTCGGCTGGCGGAAGAGGCGCGGCTGGCGGAAGAGGCGCGTCTCGAAGAAGAACGCCGCCTTGAAGAAGAGCGTCGTCTGGCGGAGGAGGTTCGTCTCGCGGAAGAGGCGCGGCTGGCAGAGGAAGCGCGCCTTGAAGAGGAGCGTCGTCTCGCGGAAGAGGCCCGGCTAGAGGCGGAGCGTCTGGCGGAGGAAGCTCGTCTGGCAGAAGCGGCTCTACTTGAGGCGGCGCGCCTCGCCGAAGAAGCTCGTCTGGCTGAAGAGACTCGGCTGGCGGAAGAAGCGCGGCTCGAAGAAGAGCGTCGTCTGGCGGAAGAAGAGGCGCGTCTCGCGGAAGAGGCGCGGCTCGAAGAAGAGCGTCGTCTGGCCGAAGAAGCGCGGCTCGAAGAAGAGCGCCGCCTCGCGGAAGAAGCCCGTCTGGCCGAAGAAGCGCGGCTCGAAGAAGAGCGCCGCCTCGCGGAAGAAGCCCGTCTGGCAGAGGAAGCGCGCCTCGAAGAAGAGCGCCGCCTCGCGGAAAAGGCCCGTCTCGCCGAAGAAGCTCGCCTCGAAGAAGAACGCCGCCTCGCGGAAGAGGCGCAGCGTGCGGAGGCCGCTCGGCTCGAGGCAGAACGCCTGGCGGAAGAGGCGGAGCGGCTTGCGGAGGAGGCCCGTCTCGCGGAAGAGGCTCGGCTCGAGGCGGAACGCCTTGCCGAAGAAGCCCGCCTCATCGAGGAGCGCCGTCTCGCGGAGTCCGCCCGCCTTGCGAGAGAAGCCCGCCGCGCGGAGGAGATCTGGGCCGCAGAGGAGGCCCGTCTCGCCGAGGTCGCGCGCGTCGAGGCAGAGGCCCGTCAGGCCGAAGAAGCCCGCCAGGCCGAAGAACTGCGTCTGGAGGTCGAACGCCGCCGCGCCGATGCCGTCCGTCGCGGCAAGGAAGCTCGCGCCGCCGAGCAGTCCCGTCAGGCAGACGAAGGCCGTCCCGCCGAAGAGTCCACGCAGTCCGACTCCATCCCCGAACTCGCGGCCGAGGACGTCGAGGCCCTCACGCTCGATGTGGGCGACATCCTGCTCACCGAGCTTCCCGCTCAGCCCTCCGAGCCGGATTCCTGGGCGGACGCCGTCCAGAATGCCAGTGCAGCCGACCTGGACCTGGCCGCTCTGCCCGAAAGCGCGGACGCCCTGCGTATCGCCCGGCAGAAGGCTCAGGCCGAGCTCCTCCACGACATGGAGGAGGCCCTGCGCCGCTCGAAGTCCCAGCCGCTCGAGCCATGGCTCGCGGACGAGCCGCCCCTGCCGACACCGCCCACGCGGACGCAGGACCGCGTCCCCGTCCAGGACGAGCAGTGGCACACCGAGGCCATCTCGCTCAGCGCTGCGTCCGACACCGAGTCGGAACTCCCGCTGCTGGAAGTCGAACCCGAGCCCGAGCTTTGGGCCGTCGCCGAGCCACTGCCCGCTCCCGCGACCCGACCCGCCGCGGGCGAACCTCCGGTCCTCTCGCCTGTCGCCGAAGACGACGCGGACATCCTGCTGGAGGCGACCCCCGACGAGGAGGACGATGCCAGCTGGGCCACCCAACCGTCCGCGCCGCCGCCGCGCCCGGCCGCACCCAAGACAGGGGACGAGGACCTCTGGCGCATCGTCGCCTTCGACAAGGACGAGGGCGCCGACACCCTGACCGCGTCGTTCGAGGCCGCGCTCCTCCAGGTCGATACGCACCTGGAGTCGCTCGTCCGCTCGGATGTCAATCAGGCGAACGTCGATTTCGACGAGCCTCCTGTCGAGGCCATTGTCGAGGCGACCATCGAACCGGTAGCACCCGATTCATCGGGGGCCTTCCCCGGTGACAACTCATGGCCAACTGGCCAGACTGACTGGGACGAGCCGTCCGGAGACCTGGACGACTGGGACTTTGACGAGGACGACTTGGCGGCAGATCCCTCCAACCCCGACGAGGCAGCAAAGCTCCGGCGGCAGCGTCTCTTGCGCCGCGCCATGGAGAACATGGGGGTCCTCGGTGGGCGCCCGCCCTCCGCAC
>NZ_VHLC01000214.1:0-1766 GCF_006547355.1 Myxococcus sp. AB036A
CGCACCCACTCCAGCAGCCGCAGCACGCGGTCGCGCTCGCTGCCCTTCGCGGTGTGCCCGTTGAGCTCCACCTGGTCGCTCGCGGCGCCGAACTCCACCGTGGTCGTCACCGACAGCGGCGACAGCGTGAGGGACAAGCTGGACTGGTGCGGAAGAATCAACGCGTCATCCCGCTTCCCCCAGTACTTCACCAGGGCGATGTTGGGATGCGCCAGTGCTGTGGCTTTCATGGGAAGACTCACGACGCCCGCGGACCCGCGAGCTGGCTGCTGAAGCAGCGCACGCCCATCCGGCGGAGCTTCGTCACCACCGGCTTGGGCTCGAGGAACAGGCCGATGACGGCCCCACCATCTCCACCAGCTCCGGTCAGCTTGGCGCCCAGCGCCCCCAGCTCCCGCAACCGGTAGACCATCTCTTCCAACGGCGGCGACGACAGGCCCAGCGCCGCGAGCAGGCCCTGGTTGACGTTCATCGCGTCGCCCAGTGCCTCCAAATCTCCCGCCGCCACCGCCTTCGCGCCCTCCGAGGACACCCGTCCAATCTCCGTGAACAGGCGCTCGTAGCGCGACGGCCAGCGAGCCTGCCGCTCCCGCAGCGCCCCCACCGTCTTCTTCGTGGGGCTGCGCTCACCCGCGAGCGTCACCACCACGTGCAAGGGCCTGGGGCTCTCCACCACCTGCCCCGTCCCCTTGGCGGCCCCCGGCTTGCGCCAGTAGAGGACCAGCTGCTCCGCGGCGCTGGTGGTGTGGTCCACGCCGGACGGCGTGCCGTGGAACTCCTGCTCCATCGCCCACGCCACACGCGCCGCGTCCTTCGGCGTGGGCACCTTCCCCGCCGCCTGGAGCAGCAACCGCGCGCACGCCACCGACAGCGCCGCCGAGCTCCCCAGGCCCACCGCCAGCGGCAAGTCCGCCTCCAGCGACACCTTCACCGGCGGCGCGCCCGTCACCTCCGCTGCACGGGCGAACGCCGCCGTGAGCTGCGCCCGCTGCGGGCGGCTGAGCGTAGAGGGCAACGCGAGCTGACACGCCTTCGCCGGCACGGCGCGCGCCGTCACGCCCTGCGACAACGGCCCGGCCAGGGCCGGGTGCCCGTACACGACGCTGTGCTCACCCAACAGGATGACCTTGCCGGCGCCAAAGGCCGACAAGGATTCAGGACGAGGAGCCACGGCGTCAGACCGTGGTGCCGGTCGCGGCCGCGGCATCCTCGGCGGGGAGGCTGGCCAGCAGCTCGCGGGCCTTCTCCACCTTCACGTGGCCCGCCTTCACCAGCAGGTTGGCGATTTTCTCCACCCAGTCGCCCCGCGCGCCCGCCGTCACCGCCACGCAGCGCGCGTGCATCGCCATGTGGCCCTTCTGGATGCCCACGCTGCCCAGCGCCCGGAGCGCCGCGAAGTTCTGCGCCAGGCCCACCGCCGCGAACACCATGGCGAGCTCTCGCACCGACGTCGTCTGCATCAGCTTGAGCGCCATCTGCACGCCCGGGTGGATTTTGATGGGCCCGCCCACCGTCCCCAGCGCCATGGGCAGCTCGATGCGGCCCACCAGGTGGCCCTCTTCCAGGTACCAGGTGGACAGCGGCCGGTACTGCCCGTTGCGGCAGGCGAACGCGTGCGCGCCCGCTTCAATGGCGCGCCAGTCCTGCCCCGTGGCGATGGCCACCGCGTCAATGCCGTTCATCACGCCCTTGTTGTGCGTGGCCGCGCGGTACGGGTCCGCCTCCGCGAAGCGGCTGGCCTGGGCGATGCCCTCGGCAATCTCCTC
>NZ_VHLC01000215.1:0-1583 GCF_006547355.1 Myxococcus sp. AB036A
CGACCACGGGTGGTGGCGGAGGAGGGGGCGGCGGACGGAACACCACGTCCGTGCCCTTCTTCTCTTTGATGACTTCCGTCACCTTGCCAGCAGCGGTGACGGCGGCGATGCCCATCAGCGCGAACACGGCGACGGACGCCGTAGTGGAGAGCGCGAACCGCCGCGCCGATTGGACGTCCGGGCCGCTGTCGAAGGTCTCGAACATGACTGGACGCGCATATAGCGACGCCATGTGTCGGGCCTGTCCGGAGCCCGTGACACTTTGCTTCCATCAACTTGACGGGAGCGTCACGGCGCGAGCCCGCCACCAAAGCAACGTGGCAGGCGTGACACGGCGTCGGCGTCCGCCACCGCTCGCGGTGCGCCCATGCGGCGCATCTGCGACAGCAGGGCGATCAACAACGCGGTGTAGACGAGCGCGAAGGGGCGCCACAGGAGGACGTGGCGGCTCCACTCCGCGCCCAGTCCCGAGTCAGAGACCAGGAGACCTGTGAGGGCGATGAGCGCCACCAGCACCAGGTTGGGCCGGTGGCGGCTCTCCACCGCGGCGCGGATCAACGGCCAGGCCAGCACGTAGTTCGCGCGCCACGCCAGCGGTGACAGCAGGGTGACACCCAGGCAACACACGGCGATGAGGTCCGCCGGCCCGGGTCTTGCCCACACCACGGCGGAGATGAAGAGGACCAGCGCCACGGCCTGCGCCAGCGACATGTCACCGGGGGGCACCACGGTGTCGGGCGGGTACACCAGCGCCAGCAGCACGGTGGGCAGGCCCTGGGTGTTGGACTGGAGCGCCCAGGGCGGCGTGGTGCGCGCCAGGGTGTCGCTCCACAGTTGGAACTGGACCAGCGTGCCGTCCCAGCCGTAGCGGGCGAGCGTGGGCAGGGTGAGCACCCCTCCCACCACGGCGGTGGCGCCGATGACGCGCCAGTGCCGGCGCCACAGGAAGAAGAGGCCGACGAGGGCGGCGGGCGGCTTGAGCAGGAAGGCGACGGCGAAGGCGGCGCCAGGGCGCCACACCTGTCCGCGTTCGGCGCCGAGCGTGCACAGGAGGATGAGCAACAGGATGACGGCGTCCACCTGGCCGTAGAACAGCTCGAAGGTGAAGGCGGGCAGCAGGGCCAGCGTCGTCAGCGCGGGCGCCCATTCCCAGGGCGTGGCTTCTCCCGACGAAGGTGTGGCGCGCATGGTGAGGCGGGCCACGGCGGCGAGCGCGGCGATGGAGCCCAGGTTCCACAGGGCCACGGCGGCGCGCGCCGGGAGCAGGGTGAAGGGAAGGAAGAGCGGCGCGGTGATGGGCGCGTACTTGAACGGCATGTGGCCGTCGGACAGGCGGTAGATGTCCGTGGCTTCCCAGAAGCGCTCCGCCGCCATGAGGTAGACGCGGAAGTCCACGCCCCTGCGGGGATGCTGACCCACGGCGATGGCGGCCACGGCCAGGACGGCCAGCACGAGCCACCAGGCCCAGCGCGCCCAGCGCGCGCTCACTCCAATGGATGTCCCCTCACCCGCGGCCGGTGGGGGGGATTCGGAGCCGGAGGGCCCCGGGGCGACGGCGGTCATCGGTAGGGAGGGGTGGGGTG
>NZ_VHLC01000216.1:0-1352 GCF_006547355.1 Myxococcus sp. AB036A
GGGCGGGACGGTTGGGGCTCGAAGGAGGTGCGTCCCCACTGGCGGGCTTGGGCAGGGGCACCTTGCTGCGCAGGGCCGCCTCCACGTCCGCAGGCCGCCAGCCGAAGTGCTCGGCCACCGCGCTGAAGAGGGTGGCGCGCACCAGGCCCACGGGGACCTGTCCCACCACCGGCTTGAGCCGCTCGAGCGCTGCCATCTTCTCCTCGAAGCTCGCGGCCTTGCTCTCCGGGAGGAGCGACGCGAACAGGTGGCCGGTGAGCGGGTGGGCGCCTTCCAGCAGCCGTTCCACGCCCTCCTGGCCCTCTCGACGCGCGAAGGTGTCTGGATCATCCCCTTGCGGCAGCAGGGCAACTCGCGCGGTCGCTCCCGCGGCGAGCAGGGGACCGGAAAGCCGTTCGACAGCGGCAAGGCCGGCCGAGTCTCCGTCCAACAGCAGGATCAGCTCGCGGGCCTCGGCGCGCTTCAGCACCTGCATGTGTCCGGCGGTGAGGTTGGTGGAGCACAGCGCCACCGCGTGCCGCACGCCCACCTGGTGGAGGCCGATGGCGTCGAAGTAGCCCTCTACCAGCACGGCGGCCTTGCGCTTGCGAATCTCGTCGCGGGACTGGTCCATGCCGAAGAGCGTCTCGCTCTTGTTGTAGAGCCGGGACTCGCGCGAGTTGAGGTACTTGGGCCCTTCGTCCGCGCCAATCAGACGGCCACCGAAGGCGATGGGGCGGCCCTCCGGCGCGCGGATGGGCACCATCACTCGGCTGCGGAAGAAGTCGTAGTAGCCGTCGCCGCTGTTGCGCTTGAGGACCAGGCCGGCCTTCGCCGCCCACTCCAGCATGCCCAGCTTCTGGAAGCGCTCCGTCAGTGAGGCCCATTCGAGGGGCGCCCAGCCCAGGCCGAACGCCATGGCCGTCTCTTCGGAGACGCCGCGGCTGGCAATGTAGGCGCGGGCGGAGCGGCCTTCGTCCTGCTGCCACAGCATGGCACGGAAGTGCTCGGCGGCCTGGTCCGTGGCCTCCTTGATTTGCTGCCGCTCCCGCATGCTGGGGTCCTGCTCGGCTTCCAGGTCCACGCCCAGCTCGCGCGCCAGGTCCCGCACCGCGTCCAGGAACGTCTTGCCCAGGTAGCGCTGGACGAAGGACACCGCGTCACCGCTCGCGCGGCAGCCATGGCAGAAATAGAAGCGCTTCTCCGGCACCACGTAGAACGAGGGGGTCTTCTCCTGATGGAAGGGACAGCAGGCCTTCCATTCGCGCCCGGCCTTCTTCAGGTCGACATGCCGGGAGATGAGCCCGACGAGGTCCACCCGTTCGAGGACCTCCTGGATCTTGTGCTCCGGAATCACGACTCCCACCCCCTGG
>NZ_VHLC01000217.1:0-1236 GCF_006547355.1 Myxococcus sp. AB036A
CAGCAGGCCGTCGTGGATGGGGATTTCGCCATGCTGGAGAGCGAACTGCAGCCCGTGCTCAAGGCCCTGCGGGCGGCGAACATCGACGTCGTCGCCATCCATAACCACATGACGGGCGAAGCGCCGCGGATGATGTTCCTGCACTACTGGGGAGTGGGGCCTGCCGAAGCACTCGCGCGCGGAGTTCGCTCGGCACTGGACCTCACCACCGCGCCTACTCGGCCGTGAGCCCGCAGAGGAATGCGTGCCCCTGTCCCTGCCGCCACGGCCGACTGCCTTCGAGTTCCGTGCGAGCCCCGAAATCATCTCTTCTTGCGCGTTGGGGCGCCCCTGGTGCCCAGATGGCGATGATTCGCCATGCGTTCGTCGCAGGGGCGAAGTTGGTGAGCAGCGAGCACTTCAACCGGGTGGGGTAGCGCGCGCCGTCCAGCCGTGCCCGGAACTGAAGAGGGGAGGGAAGAGGCTCCCGGTTTCACTCCGTCAGTGCTTGTGACGGTGGTGCAAGTCCGAGACGTGGGGGTGGTCGTGCGTGAGAGGGGCGTGTCGGTGCGGGTGGCTGTGGGGCTTGGATGCATCCATGCCAGGGGGATGCTCGTGCAGGTGGTGCGCGTCATGGACGTGCAGATGCTCGTGCTCCAACTCCGCGTGCGTGTGCTCGTGGCCATGTCGCTCTCGCAGCAGTAGGACGACACCTGCCGCCATCAACGCGCCCGCGAGCAGGTCCAGAGAGCGCAGCCCCTCACCGAGCAGTGGGATGGCGACGAGAGCGCCCACGAAGGGGGCCGTGGCGAAGTACGCCGCCTCACGTGCCGCGCCCACCAGGCGCAGGGCATAGGCGTCCAGGACGATGGAGAGCCCGTAGCTGGCGAAGCCCAGCACCAGGGTCGCGCCCAGCACCGCCCCGGAAGGGATGGATTGGCCGGTGAGCCATGCCAACACCAGGGTGCACCCGCCGGAGCCGAGCGCCTTGGTGCGCACCAGCGCGATGGGGTCCTTGAGCGACAGCCGCTGCGTCAGGTTGTTGTCCACGGCCCAGGCAAGACACGCTCCGGCCAGGGACAGCGCCCCTAGGACATCCCCCTTCAACTCGCCCTCCTGGAAGGCCAGCACCCCGGCGCCCGCCATGATGAAGGCGGCGGCGAGTGCTCCCGCGCGGCCCAGGTGCTCTCCGAACACGAGCAGCGCCAGGAGGATGGTGAAGGGACCCTCGAGGTTGAGGAGCAGGGAGGCAGCCAC
>NZ_VHLC01000218.1:0-1232 GCF_006547355.1 Myxococcus sp. AB036A
GGGGGAGACTTCGCGCGATTTCCCCGGGCTTCTGGTAACGTGGGCCGGCGCCGGGGAGGGTGTCGCATGCGCGTGGCCGCAGTCCTGCTGTCCTACAGAGTCTCCAGGAGGAAGTCGCCATGAGGGACAACGGCCCCCCGGCCGTCCTGTCCCCGGGGGACTCGGTGATGGGCTACACGGTGGTGAGGCAACTGGACCGAGGTGGCTTCGGCACCGTGTACCTCGCGACGAACGGTGGGCAGCCCTGCGCGCTGAAGCTCGTGGAGCGGCAGCGCGTGGAGGGACGGGTGGAGAAGGAGGTGTCCATCCTCTTGCGCTTGACGCACCCGAACGTGGTGGGCATTCGCGGCTTCACCTACTGGCAATCCGAGGAGCGCGACTTCGCCCTCATCGCCATGGAGTACGTGGAGGGGCGGAAGCTGAGTGCGTGGGTGAAGGATGAGAACCCCTCGGCCCGGCGAATCGCGAAGGTGACGCTCGACATGGCGCGGGCGCTGAAGGCCTCGCACGAGGCGGGAGTGGTGCACCGGGACGTGAAGGACGCCAACGTCATGGTGCGCGACGCGGACGGCCTGGCGGTGCTGGTGGACTACGGCATTGGGGACTACGCGGGAGCCCCCTCCGGCATCACCCAGTCCATGCTGCCGCCGGGGACGATGGAGTACCGGCCCCCCGAGGCCTGGCTCTTCCTGCAGAAGAAGTACTTCGGCAAGAAGGCGGGCGCCCGCTACGTGTCCGCCCCCTCGGACGACATGTGGGCCCTGGGCACTGTCCTCTACCGCCTCCTCACGGCGAGGCTGCCCTTCGACGCGGGCTCGGAAGCGGAGTACGTCCAGGCTGTCATTGGCAGGACGCCTGTGCCCCCTCACCACGTCAACCGCTTCGTTCCGGAGCGGCTGGGCATGTTGTGCATGCGGCTGCTGGAGAAGGACCCTGCTGCGCGTCCCGACGCGAGCACTGTCTGTGCGGCCCTGGAGGCGCTCCTGTCCGGGGCGGAAGGGGAGGCGTGGGACACGCCCCTGTTTGACGCCTATGGCCCGAACTCGGCCACCACCGAGAACGAGGGCAAGGTGAACAAGCTGGAGCGGTGGGCGAAGCGGCCCCTGAGCCAGATGCGTCGTGGCAAGGCGCCGGGGCCGGAGCTGCCGGAAGTCCCAGGCGAAGGCATGCCCGCGGCATTGCCGCCCGAGGCCCCGCTGGTACCTGCGGCCACGCGGCCCGTGGAGGCGCAG
>NZ_VHLC01000219.1:0-1090 GCF_006547355.1 Myxococcus sp. AB036A
TCCCGGTGGTGGCGTCGAAGGAGACGCGGTTTGTCACGGAGTCGCCGCCCACTTTGCCGCTGCAGCAGATGCAGGCCCTCATGGAGACATTCACTCCGGATGTCGTCGAGAAGGCGGTGGCCCACCTTAGTGAGGACCTCAAGGCGGTGCTGCACACGGCCCTGCGCCTCAACCCCGAGGAGCGCTTCGCGACAGCGGCGGACATGCGGGATGCGCTGCGTGGCGTCGCCCACGCCCAGCTCCGTGAGCCCTATGGGCGCGCGGACGCCGCCAAGGAGGCCGCCCTCGTGGTGTCCGAAGGCGGGGGGCTGCGGGACCAGGTAGAGTTCGGCGAGGCCGGCCTCTACCCGGAGGGGCTGGAGAAGCACGAGCTGGGACTCCCGAAGAAGGCGTAGGCCGCCGATGCTCTGCTTTCGCCTGCTGCGCAATGGCCGGCACGTCGCAACCGCGGGGGTGTCGGGCTTCGGTGTCGTCTCCACCATTCTGACGTGGGTGCGCCGCCCCGATGATGAGACACGCGAAAACCCGCTGGTGGACCTCCACCTTGGGGGCTCCGTGGGCAGGGAGTACCGCGAGCACCTGAAGTGGTGTTACGCCAAGGACATCCGTGCGGGCGACGTCCTCACGGTGGAGGTGCGTGAGGACTTGGAGCCTGACCCTCCGAAGGAGAGACGCCTCGACGAGGAGGTGGGGCTGGATGATGTGGCCCGCCTCCAACTGAGGAAGAAAGCCCTTGAGGCGCAGCTCGCCGATGTGACTGAGGCGCTTGCAGAGCGCGGCGCGGCGTAGCGGGGTGCCTCCTCCTTCGGACGGGGAGGCGCTCTGTCATCGCCGGAGCCGCTCGGGTTGGGGGCGCGCGTGCTCCGGTGCAGGGCCCCGATGCATGGGGCCCTGCACGCCGGGCCTGCTCCTTTCTCGGAGACGCCGGAGCGCCGGCCGCAATCTGCCTGGCGCTGGAGGGGCGGGCCTTCGGGGCGCTGCTTCAGCGGGCCAGCTCGGTGGTGATGCGGACGAGGGCGTCCAGCTTCGACGCGTCGAGCTTCCGCGCGAGGAAGATCAGCCGACGCAAGGTGACGTCGTCGTCCGGCCG
>NZ_VHLC01000021.1:0-98599 GCF_006547355.1 Myxococcus sp. AB036A
GGGGAAGGTGGGGGGCGGGCCCGGGCCGAGCGGCATCCGCGGCCCAGAGGTGCTGCGCGGCATAGGCGCGCCAGGGGCTCCAGGCCTCGGAGCGGCGGAGCGCTTCATCCGGAGCGGGACGCACGCCGTCGGCGCCCGTGAGCGCGCGCAGCAGCGCGACATCCGCCGAAGGGAAGGCATCCGTTTCGCGCACGGCGCGCAGCGCGATGTACTGCGCCGTCCAGTCTCCAATGCCGGGGATGCGTTTGAAGCGTTCCACGGTCTCCTCCAGCGTGGCGCGCGGCTGGAACAGCCTCGGGTCCGCGACGGCCGCGGCGGCCAGGCTCGACAAGGTCCGGGCCCTGGCGGAGGGCATCCCGAGCGAGCTCAAGTCCTCCCGCGCCAGTCTCTCCGGCCGAGGGAAGCTGTGCGTCAGACGCGCGTCTCCCGTCGATTCGACGCCAGCGGGCTCGCCATACGCCGCGACCAGCCGCGCACCCAGGCCGCGCGCCGCGGCGACCGTGACTTGCTGTCCCAACACGGCCCGGACCGCGAGCTCGAAGCCGTCCCAGCCTCCCGGTGCCCTCAGCCCCGGTCTCAGGGCCACCAGCGGCGCCAGCCAGGCGTCACGGGACAGGTGGTCCCGGATGACGTCCATGTCCGCGCCCACGTCGAAGACGCGCCGGACCTGCCCCACCACCGTGGGTAGGGCCTGGACCTGGGGGAGGCGGAGCGTCGCGAGCAACCCGTCGCGTCCAGGGGCTCGGCAGACTTCGACGGCGCCGGGACCGCCTGCGGTCGCCACCGTCCGCCGGTAGCGCCCGGCCTCGAGGTGCTCCAGTCCCGGCAAGGCCCGCGCCTCCAGGTGCGCCAGCATCGCCTCCCAGTCATAGGGGGGCTGGTAGGGGATGAAGAGTGTGACTCCCGCGGCGGCTTCGGCCACTGGCGCCCGGCTCCTGCGGAGCGCGCTGGGCGGCCGTCCGTAGAGGGCGCGGAACACGTCGTTGAAGCGGCGGACGCTGCGGAACCCCGAGGCCAGTGCCACCTCGGCCATGGGCAGGGTCGTCTCGTGCAGGAGTTGCCGGGCGAACAGCACGCGCCGCGTCTGGGCGACGGCTACGGGCGAGGCCCCCAGGTGCTGTTGGAACAACCGCCGCAACTGCCGGTCGCCCACGCCCAGCCGGCCCGCGAGCTCCTCCACCCCGGCGTCGTCGTCATCCAGGCCGCCCTCGGCGATGAGCGCCAGGGCCCGGGCGACGGTGTTGGAGGTGCCCCTCCAGAAGGCGAGGTCCGGTGACGTCTCCGGGCGGCAGCGCAGGCAGGGCCGGTAGCCCGCCTCCTGGGCCCCGGCGGCGCTCGGATAGAAGGTGCAGTTCTCGAACCGGGGCGTCCGGGCCGGGCAGATGGGTCGGCAATAGATGCGCGTCGTTCGGACGGCGGTGAAGAACCGGCCGTCGAAGCGGGCATCTCGGGTCTGCATCGCGCGGTAGCACGCGCTGGCGTCCAGGCCGTTCATGGAGGGCAAACTCCCATACCGGGTGGCCGCTGTCTGGCCGCTTTCGGACTTCAATGGCACGGGTTGGACGGGGTGCGTCATCCTTCGCGCCCGGGGTTTGGCCGCCTGGGGAGGTTGCGTTCTGTCAGGCATTGGCGACATGAGATGATCTCGACTCGACAGGGCGGTACGGCGCGTGCAGCCTTTCAAGCAAGATGCCGGAACCCCTACTTGTCGCGGCCGTGGGCGACATCCATGGCCGCTTCCACCGTGTGGAGACGTGGCTGGACGCGCTTGAGCAGGCTCGTGGCCGCCGGGTGGACCTGGTGCTGGCGGTAGGCGACGTCGAAGCCTTCCGCCGCGCGGATGACCACCGGCGCAAGGCCGCCAAGCGAGCCATGCCCGCCGAGTTCGCGGAATACGCGGATGGACTCCGGCAAGTGAAGCGGCCCCTGTACTTCATCGGGGGCAACAACGAGGACTTCGAGGCGCTGCACGACCTCCAGCTGGGCGGCACGCTGGCGCCGAACGTGACGTACCTGGGCCGAGCCGGGGTTCGCGAGCTGTGCGGACTGCGGGTGGCGTACCTGTCGGGCATCCACGCGCCGCGCTTCGTCGACCAGCCGCTGAAGCCACCTTCCACGCCGGACATGGTGAAGCAGGCCGGCTACTTCCGCACGCCGGAGGTCGAACAGGTGGCGGAGCTCCGCGACGTGGACCTGATGCTGGTCCACGAATGGCCGCGAGGCATCGTCCAGCGCGCGAGGGAGGAGAACCCGTCACCGCCAAGGCCGTTGCCCTCGTATTGGATTGGCAATCCCGTGACGCGGCGGCTGGTGGACACGGTGTTGCCGAAGTGGATGCTGTGCGGCCACTCGCACAAGGGCTTCGCGGTGACGCTGGAGGGCCCGGGACGTCCGGCCACCCGCATCGCCTGCCTGGACCAGGCGGCCAGGGCCCAGGAGTCCATCTTCTGGTTGGAGTACGAGGACCGTCAGGCCCTGCGCGCGGGCTGGGGTGTGACGGGCGCCATCTCATGGACCGCCGGCCAGCGCTGGGACATGAGCTCGCTGCCCCCGCTGGTCGCAGAGGGAGAGGGCGCCCCCGCGGAGTTCGGCCTGGGAGAGGCGATGCCGGCGCGGAACTAGAAGGTGCCGGAGATGCCCATCATCCGCGCGCTGGCCACGGGCGCCATCTGGATCTGCCCTGACTGGATGTTCGGCGTGGCCTCGCCCTTCCGGCCATGGAGCAGCAGGGGCACGGCGACGCCGACCGCCGAGCCGAGCAATGCGCCGGTGGCCACGTCCGTGAGGTAGTGCTTGTCGGCGCCCATGCGCAGCAGGCCCACGGAGGTGGCCACGGGCAGCCCCACCGCCCAGAGCCACGCCTGGTGCTTGTAGCCGCGCAGCGCGGCGACAGTGCCCGCGGACACCACCAGCGAGAAGGCGAGGTTGGTGTGGCCGCTGTAGAAGGACAGGTTGTTGTCGCTGGGATGGTCGGTGAGCGCCTTCTGGTCCTCGGGCAGGATGTGGACGAAGGGTCGCTCGCGACCGGCGATGAACTTCACCGTCTGGTTCGCCAGGGAGGCGAACACCGCGCTCTGGACGATGATGGTGGCGTCCTGGGCGAAGTAGCGACTCGGAGCGCCCGAGCCATGGCCGATGGCGTACTGGATGCCGAGCACTCCCGCTGGCAGCGCGCCGAAGCCGACGATGTTGCTCCAGTTGTGGGCCCGTTTGCGGGCGGACGGCGTCGACCCGACGATGCCGCGTCCCCAGCGGTCCAGCCGGTTGAGGCGGTCCGTCCCATCCGGCGCGCGGTCGCACCAGCGGCACTGCGCCGGGGCCAGGTTGTCCTTGAAGAACGCCTCACTGGAAATCCACAGCACGCCCGCCACGCCGGTGCTGACGCCATCCCGGGTCCAGTCGAAGCGGAGCTCATGGAGCCGCGGCTCGTCCGAGCCGCCTTGCGCGGCGGCGGGGGCGAAGGGGACGACGCTCAGCAGGACGGCAATGGCAAACGCTCGATAAGGGAGGCGCACGGCTGGCAGCATAGGGGCGCAAACCCTTCGGGTTCCAGCGAAGTCCCGTGACTTCGTGCGTTGACTCGACCCGCAGGTTTTTGGATGCGTGCCCCCTCATGCAATTGACTCCCGCCTCGGAACTGCCGCTGCGCACCCTCTCCACGCTGTTTGCTCGCGCCTTCGAGGGGTATTTCGTCACGGTGCCGGATGCCCCCAGCCTGTTCGATGCACGCGTACGCAGTGAGCACATCTCGCTCGAGGAGAGCCGCGTCGCGCGCGTGGACGGGGAGCCCGTGGGGCTCGTGTTGATGGCGCGCCGGGGACGGGAGAGCCGCGTGGCGGGCATGGGGGTGGTGCCCGCTTGGCGGAATCGCAAACTGGGAGGTGCCATGCTGCGCCCACTGCTGGAGGATGCGCGAGCACGTGGCGACACCCGGATGCTTCTGGAGGTCATCGAACAAAACGCACCCGCGGTGTCGCTCTACGAACGGCTGGGCTTCCAGCGCGTGCGCCGGCTGGTGGGCTTCATGGGGACGCCCGAGCCCTGGGTGGGGGCCTCCGCGCTGGAGGAAGTGGACCCGTGGGAGTGCGCGCGGCTGCTTCCCGAGGGATTGCCCTGGCAACTGGCTCCCGCGACAGTCATGGGGTTGGCGTTGCCCGCGCGTGCGTTCCGGCTGGGCCCCGCGGTGGCGATGGTGGCGGATGTGTCGGCGCCCACGCTGGTCGTCCGGTCCGTGGGGGTGGAGCCCTCGGCCCGGAGGCAGGGTGCTGGCCGCAGGCTCCTGGGGGCCCTGGCCGCCCGGTGGCCCGGGAAGCCGCTGGCCGTAAGCGCCGTCGTGCCGGAAGGCCCCCTGGCGCGCTTCTTCCTGGGGGCGGGATTGGGGGCGACTCCGCTCACACAGCTCGAGTTGGAGCTGCCACTGGAGGTGCGCTCATGAGCCCTCGCGAATCGCTGTGAATCCGGGAGGCCCGGCGCGAATATCGATGGACTGGCCGGGAATACGCGGACAGCGGCCGGGCAGGCACGGAAAGGACCTGGGCGGCGGGCCTTGAATGGAGCATGAAAGTCACCCGCCCGGTCGTTCTAGAATCCGCCCCGCATGCCCCTTCGCTCTGGCCACACCCTCCACGTGTTCCCCGACGCCGGCCGGCGCCAGGCCGCGTTGCGGGCCATGGGCGACGCCAGCGGGTTGAGCGTGGGCGCGCACCTGCTGACCTGGGAGGAGATGCTGCAGGCGCTGGGCGGCGCGCGGGAGCTCAACCGGCGTCCGTGCCCGGCGGTGGCGGCGCGAGCGGTGGTGGCCTCCCTGGGATTGGAGCTGGGGCCCACGCCTTTCGGCGACTATGTGCGAGAGCCCGCCTTCGCGCGCGCCGCGCTGGACGTGGTGCTGGACCTGAAGGCCGGGCGCCTGTCCGCTCGGGAGCTTCAAGACGCGGTGGAAGTCCTGCCGCAGGAGCGCAGGACGCGAATCCGCGTGATTGCGCGCCTGTACCACCTGTACGAGCAGCGGATGGCGGAGCTCTGTCTCGCCGACCGCGAGGATGTGCTGCGCGGTGCACGCGAGGCGCTGGGCCGAGGCGCATGGCCCGTGGGGTGGGAGGGGCTGAGCACGCTCGTGCTGCACGGCGTGTACGACGTGCGGCCCTCGGGGCTGGAGTTGTTGCTGGCGTTGGCGGCGGCGTGTGAGTCCCGTCGGGTGACGTTGCGCGTGGAGACGCCGGTGGGAGGCTCGCCCGCGGCGGACGCGGCGCTGACGGCGCTGTTCCGCGCCTTCGAGAACCGCGGCGATTCCATGACGCACGTGGACCTCTTCAAGGCGGACGTCACCTTCGAGGGCCGGCCTTTCATCGACCTGGGGCGCCACCTCTTTTCACCTCGGGCGCCGCGCGACGTGTTGAAGGACGCGGTGCCGTCCCTGCGCGTGTGGAAGGCGGCCACGGCAAGGGACGAGGCGCGTCTGTTGGCCCGGGACGTCCGGCGCTTGCTGGCAGAAGGCGTGGCGCCCGGCGACATCGCGGTGGCGTACCGCGAGCTGGGGCCCGAGGCGGGCTGGCTCGCGGAGTCGCTGGGGGAGTTGGGCGTGCCGGTACGCCTGCCCTTCGGCGAGCCGCTGGGACTCGCCGGGCCCGTGCGTCTGGCGCTGGACCTGCCGCTGCTCGTGGAGGATGGCTTCCCGGTGGAGCGCATGGCGGACCTGATGGGCAGCCGCTATGCGCCCACGTTGTCTCAGGGGGGACCGGACGCGCCCGCGACGCTCTTCGCCCAGGCTGCCGTGCGTGATGACCGGTTGGGTGCGTTGCGGAACCGGGGCGCCTACGACGTGCGGCTGGACGGGCTGGCCCGGCGGATGCTCGCGCTCAGCGGTACGCGCAAGGCGCAGGACAGCAGCCGCGTCCACGCCGTGAAGCTGCTGCGGGAGCGTTGCCTGCTGTTGGTGGAAGCGTGCCGCCGCATTCCCGAAGAAGGCACCGCCGTGGAGTTGCTCGCGGCGTGGTGGCAGGTGGTGGAGCGGCTGGGCCTCGTGGACTCAGAAGGCGCGTTGGCGCCTCGCGAGGAGGGTGGATTGGGGGCGCGCGCGGCGGATGCTCGGGCACGGGATGATGCCGCGCGTGAAGCGCTCCGCCTTCGGGTGCAGGGCCTGACGCGGATGATGAATGCGGTGGGCGGCGGACCGAAGATGCGCCGCCGCACGTTTGGCCGCTGGCTGCGTGACGCAATGGCGGACGCGCACCTTCCTCCGCGTGGACCCCGTGGCGCCGCCGTCGAAGTGCTCGACGTGGCCGAGCTGCCGGGCCGCTCCTTCCAGCACCTTTTCCTCGCGGGACTGACGGAAGGCCGCTTCCCTGGGCGTGAAGCACCGTCTCCGCTGTTGGCGGACGCGGAGCGCGCGGCGCTCAACAAGCACCTGGGCCGTGACGTCTTCCGCCTCACGGGCGGCGAGTTCGATGAGCGCGCGGCCTGGCGTCTCACCGAGGACCGTCTGCTGTTCGCCAGCGCGTTGGCCGCCGCCGAGGCGACCGTCAGCCTGTCCTTCGCGGTGGAGTCCGCGGGAGGCCAGGAGCAGGTGCCGTCGGCGTTCCTGGAAGAGGTGCGCCGGCTCACCGCGCTGAAGTGGGAGCCGCGCTCGCTGTCACCCATTCCACCGCTGGACGAGGTGCTCACCGAGTCCGAGCTGCGTCGCTGCGTGGCGCTGGAAGCCCTGTCCCAGCCCAAGCTGCGGGTCACCGAGCCCGACGCCGCTGCCTCGGTGCTCCGGCGCCGCTTCGCGTCCGAGGCCTGGTACGCGGGCGCGCGCGAGCTGTCCGAAGTGGAGATGGAGCGCCTGTTTTTCTTCGGCGATCCGAAAGTGCAGCCCGGCCCGTACTCCGGCTCGGTGGACCTCGACACGCAGCGCGAGTCCCTGCGCGAGACGTTCCGCTTCGACATCACCCGGCCGCTCTCCGCGTCGGCGCTGGCGCGCTTTGGCAACTGCGGCTTCCAGGGCTTCCTCTCGTATGGTCTGAAGGTGGCCGAACCAGACGTGCCCGGCGAGGAGTTCGACGCCCGGGGCCGTGGCACCTTCTGGCACAAGGTGGTGGAGGAGGTCTTCGCGGCGCTGAAGGAGAAGCAGTTGCTGGGCAAGGCGCCGGAGGAGGTTCCGGACGAGGTGCTGGACGCTGCGCTCAAGGCCGCCATCAAGGACTTCGAGCGCGTGCACCACGTGGGACATCCCGAGCTGTGGAAGCTGGCGCACGAGCGGGCCCGGGCGATGGCTCGCCGCATCCTCGTGGACGAGCGGCGCGGCCTGCCCTTCGACGCGATGACGCCGGAGAACTTCGAGTTCCGCTTCGGCCCCGCCGCCCGTGACGACAAGTGGAGCAACGTCGTGCTGCACGCAGGCGAGGAGCCCGTGTACTTCGAGGGCACCATCGACCGGCTGGATAAGTCGGGCGGCGAGGTGGGCGTCATCGACTACAAGTCGGGTCGGCTGAACGAACGCTTGCTGAAGGAGCGGTTGCTGACGTCGGACTTCCAACTCCCGTTGTACCTCTACGCGGCGCGCGAGAGTGGCCACAAGAACGCACGACAGGCCGCGTGGTTCTCCCTGCGCACGGGCAAGGCCATCCGCCTGTCCGAGGTCATCTCCGACGCGGAGCTGGACGAGCTGCTGTCGAAGGACCCCGAGGTCCGCGCGAAGGTGGCGGAGAAGGAGGGCCTCAACCTGCCCAACGCTGTGGAGGCGCTGGTGGGCACGTTGCGGAAGGGCCAGTTCGCCGCGCGGCCGCAGGACTGCGGGACGTGTGGCTATCGCGCGGTGTGCCGGATTACGGACAGGCGCGTCACGGAGGACGGTGGATGAGCGGCGAGCCGTCCCTCTTCGCGCTGGAGCGCAACCTCGCCCTGATGGCGGGCGCCGGCGCGGGCAAGACCTACAGCCTGGTCACCATGACGTTGCACCTGATGGCTGGCGCGCGCGAGGCCGGCGGTGCGGTACGCCCGTCACGGCTGTGCATGCTCACGTTCACGGACAAGGCCGCCGCGGAGATGCGCTCACGCGTCCGCCAGCGACTGGACGCGCTGGCCCAGGGCGAGACGCGTCTGGACCAGGAAGCGGAGCTGCGAGCGTCGCTGGCGCGCCTGGACAAGCCCTTCCCCCTTCCAGATGCCTGGCGGCAACTGCGTGAGGAGCTGGGCGCGGCCACGGTGGGGACCTTCCATTCGCTGTGCGGCCAGTTGCTGCGCCGCGCGCCGCCCGCGGTGGGCATCGACCCGAACTTCGAGGTGCTGGACTCGCTGGAGGCGGCGGGGCTGGTGCAGGACGTCTGCGAGCGCGTGGTGCTGGACGCGCTGGAGGTCGGTGACGCGCAGGTCCGGGAGCTGTGCCAGGAGCTGGGCTTCTCTGGCTCGGGCTTCTCCGACGGGCTCGTGGCCGCGTTGATGTCCGTCTACGGCAAGCTGCGCGAGGAAGGGCTGCGCGCGGAGAAGGCCGCCGTGAGTGACGCCGCCGAAGCGCGCGCGGAGCTGGAGTCGTCCATCACGCAGTGCCTGGAGCTGTGCGCCGAGGCGCGGGGCTTGGATGCGAAGGGCGAGTGGAGCCGGTTGCTGGGTGGGTTGGAGCGCGCGCTCAACGGCATGACGCCGGAGAACTTCGGACAGGGCGAGCGTTACCCCTGGCTGCGCGCGTGCTTCAAGGCGGACGGCCGCAACTTCTCGCGGCTCAGCAAGGGGGCCGCGGGGCCCATTCGAGCGCTCTACTGGCGCATCTTCGGCAAGAGCGATGGCTCCGTGCCCCGGCTGGATGATGCCTGGGCCGCCTGGCGCACCGCGCCCTTCGAGGTGACGTTCCGCGAGCTGCTGACGCGCGTGGAGACGCGGCACGACACGGAGCTGTCCCGCCGCAACGTGCTGGACTTCACGTCCCTGCTGGTGAAGTCGCGCGACCTGCTCCGGGCACACCCGGAGTTCCGCCGACAGGTGCAGGAGCGCATCGGCGCGCTGCTGGTGGACGAGTTCCAGGACACCAACCGCCTCCAGTTGGAGCTGGTGCTGCTGCTGGCGGAGCGGCGTGAAGACGGTCCGCGCGAGCTGGCGCCGGACGTGGACCTGGTGACGGCGCTGCCGCTGGAGCCCGCCTTCCTCTGCGCGGTGGGTGATCGCAAGCAGTCCATCTACGAGTTCCGTGGCGCGGACGTGTCCGTCTTCTCCGTGCTGGCGACGAAGCTGGTGGATGAGGGCGGCACGCGCGGGTTCCTCCAACACAACTACCGCTCGGTGCCCGGGCTGCTGTCGTTCTTCAACCGCGCCTTCGCGGGGGTGCTCGTCGCCGCCGATTCCGGGGCGCCTCGGCCCTTCGAGGTCATCTACGTCCCGGAGCAGGATGACCTCTCTGCGGCGAGGTCGTCGCTGACGGATGTGCAGGTGGTGGAGCGGCTGCAACTGGAAGAAGCGGACACGTCGGCGGACCTGCGCTGGCTGGACGCGGATGCGATTGCCCGCCGGCTGCGGTGCCTGCTGGCGCCAGGGGCACCGCCGTCCGTGGCGCGCGAGGATGGCGAAGGGCTGCGTCCCGCGCGAGGCGGCGATGTGGCCATGCTCTTCCGGACCTTCACGCATCTGGAGGTGTACCGGCAGGCGCTCATCCGCCACGGTGTCCCGCACCGCGTGCTGCGCGGTCGTGGCTTCTACGGCGCGCAGGAGGTGCTGGATTTGGCCTCGCTGCTCGCGCTGTTGGCGGATGCAGAGGATGCGTTGGCCTTCGCGGCGGTGCTGCGCTCGCCCCTGGTGGGGCTGAAGGATTCGTCGCTGTTCCTCCTGGCGGGGGACGCGCCCCTATCCTTGTCGTCACCCCGGTTGACGGACCCGGAGGTGTTGGCGTCGTTGTCCGAGCGAGAGCGTCAGCGCCTGGAGTGTTTCCTCGCCGCGCTTCCCGGCTTGCGACGCGAGCGCGACCGGCTGGGCGTGCGCGAGTTGCTGGTGTCCGCGCTGGACGTGACGGGCTACCGCGAGGCGCTCGCGGGCTCGCCCTACGCGGAGCAGGCCAGCGCCAACGTGGAGAAGCTGCTGGCGCTGGCGTCACGCCGGGACGAGCGCGGCACGGGAGGCTGCGTGGCCTTCGCGCGCGAGCTGCGAATGCTGGCGGAGAACAACCCCACGGAGGCCCAGGCGGACCTGCTGGACGCGAGCGACCCTCGCGCGGTGCAACTCCTCACCATCCACAGCGCGAAGGGCCTGGAGTGGCCGGTGGTGGTGGTGCCCTCGATGGGCAGCCGGAGGCGTGGCACCTCGGGGCGTGTCCACTTCGAGCGCACGCACGGCATCTCCCTGCAGCCGTGGGTGCCGGACTCGCTGGATGATGACTACACCTCCAGCCGCTTCAAGGCGGTGCGCGCGGAGCTGAAGGCACGCGAGGGCGCCGAGTACCGCCGCTTGCTCTACGTCGCGCTCACGCGCGCCAAGGACATGTTGGTGCTGGCGGGCGGCGCGGAGCGAAGCGGTGGCAAGGACTCCTGGTGGCACCTCATCGACGGGCGCTTGGACGTGGACGCGGAGCTGCGGGGCCTTGTCGATGACCTGGACGTCGACTCGCTCCCGCCGCCAGCGGATCCGGAGCCGCCCGGTCCAGAGGCCTTGTTGCTCGCCGAGGCGCGCGTCGAAGCCGCGCTGCTGCGAGTGCGGGGGCAGCATGTCGCGTACGCCGAATCACTGGGTGCGGCCGTGGCTTCCGCGGAGGCGTTGCAGGACTTCATTGCCTGTCCGCGCCGCTTCCACTACGTGCACAGGCTGGGGCTTCGCGGTGCGCCGTGGCCCTGGGAGGTGCCACCCCGTGGCGCGCCGCCCCTGGTGGAGCCCGACGGCTGGCTCCCTGTCGAGCGTCCGGAGGACCTGGTGCAGCGGCTGCTTCGCGGCGTCGACCTCCGACTCGCGGCGCCGGATGTGGACACTTCGGAGCGCAGTGCTCACCTGGAGACGCTGCTGCGTGACGCGGGCGCGCTGCCGGACGAAGAGGGCATGGGCGAGGTGCTGCGCACCGTGGAGCGCTTCCTGACGTCGTCGTTCGCGCGTCAACTGGCGAGCGCGCCGTCACAGACAATTCACCGGAGCCTTCCGTTCATGCTTGCCCTGGAGGGCGAGGTGGGTGTCGAGGGGGCGGTGGACCTGCTGTGGGAGTCACCCCAAGGGGAGGCCGTGGTGGTGACCTTCAAACACGGCGGGCGTCATCCGCTGGGAGCGGCCGCGTACACCTACGAGCTGGCGGCGCTGGGGCTGGTGGCTCGGCGGATGGTGCGAGAAGGGGTGCCGGTGCGGGTGGGAGTCGTCTTCCTGAAAGAGTCCCAGCCAGAGCCTGAGTGGCTGTCCGGGACGAGGGGCCTGGAGGAGGCAGCCGGGCGGCTCGCGGGGGCAGCACGGGCCGTGGCACGCGGTGAAGCGAGGGGTGAATGGGATGGGAGGGAGAAGGCAGCCTGCCAGGCCCTGCATTGTGGCTTCGCGGAACACTGTCACCCGGCCCCCCGCGCGTGCTAAGCGGCGAGCACCATGCCGAACGTCGTCGTCATCGGAGCGCAGTGGGGAGATGAGGGGAAGGGCAAGGTCGTTGACCTGCTCACCGAACACGCCCAGGTCGTCGTCCGCTTCCAGGGCGGCAACAACGCGGGCCACACGCTGGTGGTGGGTGGGCAGAAGACCGTTCTCCACCTGATTCCCTCGGGTATCCTCCACCCTGGGAAGACGTGTGTGATTGGCAACGGAGTGGTGGTGGATCCTGCCGTCCTCGTCGGGGAGATTGACGCGCTGAAGGTGCGCGGCTTCCTGAAGGACGACGCGCAGCTCCTCATCTCCGACAATGCCCACGTCATCTTCCCGTGGCACAAGCTGCTGGACAGCTTCCGCGAGAAGGCGCGCGGCGGCAGCGCCATTGGCACCACGGGCCGGGGCATTGGCCCCGCGTACGAGGACAAGGTGGCCCGTCGCGGCATCCGCGTGCGGGACCTGCTCAACGCGGACCGGCTGCGCACGCGCATCGAGGCCCGGCTGCCGGCGGCGCTGGACGAGCTGAAGGACCTGTGCGCGCAGGCGGGCGACCCGGTGCCGCAGCTCGAGGTGCCGCAGATACTGGCGGAGTTCACCGGCCTGGGCGAGCGGCTCAAGCCCTTCGTCCACGACGCCTCGCTCTATCTGTCCGGTCAGGTGCGCCGCGGCGCCCGCATCCTCTTCGAGGGCGCGCAGGGCACGCTGCTGGACGTGGACCACGGCACCTATCCCTTCGTGACGTCCTCCAACTGCGTGGCGGGCAACGCGGCGGTGGGCTCGGGCCTGGGGCCCACGGCCATCGACAAGGTGATGGGCATCAGCAAGGCCTACACCACGCGCGTGGGCGGCGGTCCGTTCCCCACGGAGCTGCACGACGCCATCGGCGACCAGCTGCGCAAGATGGGCGACGAGTTCGGCACCACCACCGGCCGTCCCCGTCGCTGCGGGTGGCTGGACGGCGTGGTGCTGCGCTACGCCTCGCGCGTCAACGGCCTGTGGGGCATGGCCCTCACCAAGCTGGACGTGCTCAGCGGCCTCAAGACGCTGCAGATCTGCACCGCGTACGAGCTGGACGGCCAGAAGGTGACGGAGCTGCCCGGCGACTACGAGGACCTCGCGCGCGTCAAGCCCATCTACGAGACGCTCCAGGGCTGGGACGAGCAGATCGCCGGTGTGCGGACCTTCGACGAGCTGCCGGAGAACGCCAAGCGCTACGTGCGCCGGGTGGAAGAGGTCAGCGGCGTCCCCGTGGTGTGCGTCTCCGTGGGCGCCGACCGCGGTGAGACGGTGCTGCTCCAGAACCCGTTCCGGAGCTGAGCGGAGGCGAAGGGCTGGCGTCGCTCGCGGGCGTGCTGACGCGGCCCTGGTTTTTCTGCTACGGCTTCCGGATCGATACCCCGGGAGCCGTCATGGTCGTCTTGCGCAGCTTCGTCATCGCGCTGTCCGCGGCAATGCTGCTGGGGGCCGCGGAGCCATCCGCCGCGGCCCGGGCCGCATTCCTGCGCGGGGAGTCGGCGCTGGCGCGTGGCCGCTGGGATGACGCGGCCACCGCCTACCGCGAGGCCCTGGCTGACACGCCCGGCTATCCCTCCGCCCTCAATGGGCTGGGCAGCGTGCTCTTCCGCAAGGGGCAGGTGCAGGAGGCGCTCACGCTCTTTCGTGACGCCGCGAAGGCCGACCCTGGCTTCAAGATGGCCTGGTTCAACCTGGGCTATGCCGCGCGGAAGACGGGCGATGCGGCCACCGCGGCACAGGCCTACGAGCGCTACACCGAGCTCGAGCCCGGCGACGCGGACGGCTTCTACGGGCTGGGGGAGAGTTACCGGCAGCTCGGCCAGAAGGACAAGGCGATTCCCGCGTACCAGGCGTACATCGCCCGTGAGCAGCGCAAGGGGGAGCAGGTCTGGGTCCGCAAGGCGACCGAACACTTGAAGGCCATGGGCGCAGAGCCGCTCGCGGTGGCCACCGCGCCGGCCGCTGCGACGCCCTCGGCGGCGCCCGCCGTGGAATCCGTGACGTCCAATCCGGCGCTGGCGGCGTCGCGCATCCGTGACGGCGACGCCTTGATGAAGGAGCGCCGCTACCGCGAGGCGGCCTTCGCCTTCCTGGATGCGTCCCACGCGGATGCGGGCCATGTGGAGGCCTTGTTCAAGCTGGGCAACGCCTTGGCGGTGCTGGGCTACTACGGGCAGGCGGTGGCGCAGTGGGAGCGGGCCACCGCGCTCACGAAGGACGCGGCCATCCAGCAGAGCGCGAAGGAGAACATCGACCGCGCGCGGGCGAAGATGGCGCAGGCGGGCGTTTCTCCCCAGGCCGCGGGACAGGCACCGGGCTCCGGCCCCGTGGCCGACACGACGCGCGCGCTGGCGCGCCGGGCGTATGAGCAGGGCGTACAGCGCATCGCCAGCAAGGACTTCAGTGGCGCGCTGACCAGCCTCACCCAGGCCATCCAACTCGAGCCCATGCTGGCCGTGGCCTTCGTCGCGCGAGGCAGCGCCAACATCGGCCTGCGTCGCTACGCGGAAGCCGCGGCGGACTATCAGTACGCCTTGGAGCTGGAGCCCGGCTCGGCGTCTCCGCTTTACGGGCTGGCCGAATCTTTCCGCGCGATGGGCCGCACGCTGGAGGCACGCGACCTCTACGAGCGCTATGCCGCTTCCTCCTCCGCGGACGTCCGCCCCCAGCTTCAGGAGGAATCCCGACAGAAAGCGGCGCGCCTGCGTTGACCGGCAGGCAGGACGCCTGTGGGTCGGTGGACCGTGTCAGCCCCAAGCATTAGCTTCCATAAATGACCGGGCGCGACGCGGAACCGAACGGACGGCAGGTCTTCAGACCCCGACGGGTCCTCGCAGCGGCCATGGCCGCCGCGGGTCTCCTCTGGGTTGCCGTGTTGGTGTACCTCCTCCGATTCTTCGATGAGGTCCCGCTCAAGACCTTCCTCTCAGCGGGCTTTTTCGTCCTCTTCTTCGCCGTGTCGCTCATGTACTACGGGCGCACGCACATCGTGGTGGATGCCCGGGGCTTGACCTACCGAGGCATGGTGCGGACGCGGCGCTTCACCTTCGCGGACATCCGCAAGCTCGATGTCCTGCCTGGGCCCGTGACGGTCTACGCCATCCGGGGCAAGGCGGGCCTCGTCCACTTCACCAGCTTCTTCAGGCACCATCAGCAGCTCGCGCGGCTCCTCGTGGAGCGCGCGGGGCTGGGCCCCATTCCAGGCTGAGCCCCGCGTCAGCTTCCCGTTGCGAGCAGCCACGTGACGGCCACGCCCACGGAGGCGGCCACCGCGCCCAGTCCAATCAGCCACCATTCGCCGCGAGGCTTGGGCACGCTGGGAGGTGCCTCGGGCGTGCACTCCACCGTGACTTCGGTGGGAGTAGGGCTGACCGCGCCAGCGGACGATTCCTGCTCGCCAGCAGGCGAGGCGGCGGGAGGGGGCTCCTCCACGGCGGCCTGGAAGCGGAGCAATGAACGGCCCAGTTCAATGACGTCGCCATCCGCCAGCGGAACCCGGGATTCGACGCGCTGGCCATTGAGGAAGACGCCGTTGGGGCTGCCCAGGTCCTCCAGGGAGAATCCCCCCTCGCGGTGGAGGACGCGCGCATGCGTCCTGGATACGGCCCGGTCTCTCAGCCGCATCGCCACGTCGCTGCCCCGGCCGATGTCCGTCTGTGCCTCGGCGAGCGCATGGACGCGCCCGACATCCAGTCCCGTGAGGCAGGTGAGGGTGGCCGCGCGCGATGGGGCCGGTTCATCCGTTCCCGTCAGCAGTCCCTTGAGGAGCGCCACGGTGCCCAGCCCGCGCTCACTGACGGCCTCTTGAAGCACGCGCAGTCCCATGTCGTCGGGCAGGCCGAGCGCCTCTCCGGGAATCACCAGCCTCGGGACACCCGGGGGGACCAGCACGCCATTGACGGAGAAGGTGCGCGCGGCCTCGACCATGAGCCGCTGTGCCTCGATGCGCAGACTGAGAAGGCTCGGGGGCAGGCCCTCCAGTCGGATGTGGTCATCCGGGCCGCCTCCCAGGAGGTGGATGCCATCGGAGAGCTCGAAGGGGGTGGTGGAGCCCAGGTGTTCGAATTCGAAGCGCATGGGGCAGCCCGGAAGCAACGGGCCGGCCGTCCCAGGAGGCCAGGGTTCCGCGGACTTGCCGTCCATGTGCGTCCCGGTGGCGATGGGGCCGTCCGAAGCGCGAGACACCCGCGGAGGAAACGCGGACCTGGCTCAGGCGGCGCGCGGCTTCTCGGCGGCTGGCGACTGGCTGGCACCGGAGCCCGTTCGTGTGCCGGGATACACGGCCACGGCCGAGCCGTCCGCGACGAAGGCGGAGCTGGGCTTGCCGCGCAGGAAGGGGACGAACCTCGCGCCGTACATGCCTTCCACGTCGACATCGAGCGCGGTGGTGTCCACCTGCCACACGGACCAGCGGGGATGCTCCACGCGGTACTCCGCGCAGCCGCCGTCCCGTTGCGCTGTGTAGCCCCAGTAGTGCTCGGTGATGAACTCCGCCTCCGAGCCAGGCTCGCTGGCCTGCGGCGGACCGAGCGTCGTCGCCGCCAGGTGCTGCCACTTTCCCCCCGCCTTCCACGCATATTCGACGCGGCCAGGGGCGCCGGTGTGCGCGCCTTCCATCTCCACGACGTGCCGCATGGGCAGCGCGACATACGGCTCGTTGTAGAGCACGCGCGCCACGGTGGCGATGGCCTGTCGCGGGACGATTTCCTTCACGAACACCACGCCTCGCCGCCAGCCTTCAGGGCCGAGGTGGCGCACGTAGAAGCGCAGGTTCACCTCATCGAAGTTGCGGTGGAACGGCACGGGCAGTCCCCGCACGCGCGTGTCGAGGAACCGGAAGCCCACCATGCTGGCGAAGGTCCGGCCCTGCCAGGTGTCCAGCTCCGTGTCACGAGGGACGAGGGGGCGCAGTACCTCCGGGTCCACCTCGTAGTTGAGCATGACGAGATACCGCCACTCCGCCGTGAGGAAAGGGCGCATGCCTCCGTCCTAATGCGGCGTCGTCTCCTAGCGCCACCCCGTCTGACGGCGGGCGTGCGTCGCGCTCACCCCTCGCAGAAGCCGGCATTCTGCGACGGGGGGCGCTCGGCGGAGGCCGGGTGTCCGGGCCCGCTCCATGCCCAGGCACAGGTGGCCGCGTCGCTACCAGGTCGCGCCGATGTTGACGGTGCCCGCGTAGCTGCCGCCGCTGCTGAAGTTCCGGTCGCCAATTGTGACGTCACCGGGCGGGGCGTTCGCCGCGAACTGCTGGTCCAGGAGGAAGCTGTACTGGAGCCGGGCATCGGCGGTGAAGTTGCCCATGTGGACACGCAGGCCGCCGCCCAACGGGATGTTGCCCGCCGTGTCATCCGCGAAGGCGACCGTGGGGGCCCGCACGTTGTACCGGCTGATGCCCACGCCGCCCAGGACGTAGGGCTGCACGGGCGCGGCACCCAGGCCCAGTGTGGCCACCACGTGCGCACCGTTTCGTACCAGGTCCGGGCCGCTCCGGGCGCCCGTCACCACACGCTGGTCGAACTCGTTGAGGGCGCCCGAGTAGCCCAGTTCGATGCCCAGCACCTTCGTGGGCTTGATGGCCACCGTCACGCCGTAGCCAAGGCCCGGGTTGATGTCGGAGCCCAGTGCGCTCGTGTAGCCCTCGACACCGCCGCCCACCAGGAACGTCAGTCCACGCATGTCCGCGGAGGACTCCAGCCGCTCCTGTGCCATGGCGCTCCCTGCTCCCAGCACACCCACCACCGCACCCAACTTGAGTAGAGTTTTCATTCGCGCCTCCCTTGGGCCTGAACCGCTGGTTGAGGCGAGAAGATGGGAGCCACCGCTCGGCATGACAATTGCCGGGACTTCAAGGCGAGAGGGGCACGATGGCTGCCTGCTCGCTCACCTCGTGATGAACCCATTGGACGCGAAGCCCGCTAGGATGCGCGGCCCCGATGCGTCTCCCGTCCTCCGTCCTCGCTCCGCTGCTGGCCGTCACCTGTCTTGCCACCGCCTGTCGTGATGAGCAGGCCGGGCCACGTCAGCAGACGCCCCGCATTCCCGCGCCCACGCAGCTCCGCACCCTGGACGCGGCGCCCGCGGACCTCACGTTCCGCAGCGGCGCGACGTTCGCCGGTGGCGCGGTGGTGTACCTGGGCTCCAAGGTGTCACCGGAGAAGGCCGCGCCCGGCACGCAGGTGAGGTTGGCCCATTACTTCCAAGCGGTTCGTCCGCCGCCGCAGGGCTTCGCCTTCTTCGTTCACGTCGTGGACCCGGCCAGTGGCGGCATGCTCACGAACGCGGACCATGAGGTGCAGGGGGGCGCCGCGCCACTGGCGTCATGGCCGGTGGGCAAGGTCATCGAGGACGTCCACTCGGTGCCCATGCCGGGTACGCCCGCGCGCGTGATGCTCGGCTTCTGGCGGGGCAACTCCCGGCTGCCCGTGGACGACGCCAATGCGCATGACGGCTCGCAGCGGATGCTGGGGCCTCAGCTGGGCGGGGCCGCGCAGGAGCTGCCCGAGTACTCCGTCCCACGCGTGAGCCAGCCGCCCACCATCGACGGCGTGCTCGACGACGCGGCGTGGAAGCTGTCCAAGCCGGTGGTGTTGCGCCGGAGCTTCGACGGGAGCGCCGCGCGCCAGCGCACCGAGGCGCGGCTCGTCCATGACGGCAAGTTCCTCTACGTGGCCTTCGACCTGGATGACCCAGACGTGTGGGGCACGCTTCGCAAGCGCGATGACCCCATCTACGAGGAGGAGGTGGTGGAAATCTTCCTCGACGCGAACGCGGATGGCCGCACGTACAACGAACTCCAGGTGTCACCGCACAACGTCATCTTCGACGCGTACTTCCCCGCCCGTCGGCAGGGCATGGATCGCTCCTGGGATTCAGGGATGACGTCCGCCGTGAAGGTGCGGGGCACGTTGGATGATGCCTCGGACCGCGACGAGGGCTGGTCGGTGGAGATGCAGATTCCCTTCGACCGGCTGGCCGAAGTCCCGCACATTCCGCCCCAGCCGGGTGACCGCTGGCGCTTCAACCTCTACCGGCTGGAGCACCATGACCGTCGCGTGGTGGAGGGGCAGTCCTTCTCGCCCCTCTTCGTCGGCGATTTTCATGCGCTGCCGCGCTTCGGTTGGCTCGTGTTCGAATAGGGCGCCCGCGCTCACGCGTGGGGGCTGATGTCCCAGTGCGCGTCCGCGACGGACCGCTCTGTGGGGTCCCCCAGGAAGCGGAGGAAGCCGCGAGTCTCCATCGTGTCGATGAGCTCCTCCGCCTCCAACTGCGAGAAGCCGCGCAGGTCCACGAGCAGGTTGCGCATCACGGACTTGCCACGGAGGTACCCGATGGGTTCTCCCGGGCCGAGCGCGCTCTTCAGGTCGGCGGTGAGCTGCTGGAGGTCGATATCCTCTGGAATCATCGGCCCCAATCTGGTGATGGGCCCCCAGCCCGCGCAACCGGTGCGACCCGGGGAGAAGGCTCGTGGGGCAGGAAGCTGAGGAGGCGGACGTCCTGGCCGTCGCTTTCCACGGTGATGGCGCCATGCTGGTCCGTTCTCCAGCACTCGCTTCCCAGCGCCCGGTATCGCGCCTCCACGTCGTCGTGGGGAAAGCCGTACCGGTTGCGCCGGCCCACGCAGAAGACGACGTGCCGTGGGCGTGTGCGCGCCAGCAGTGCTTCCGTGGAGGACGTCCGTGAGCCGTGGTGAGGGGCCTTCATCACCGTCACCGGGCCCAGCTGCTCCGCCAGGGCCTCCTCGCCATCCGCCTCCACGTCGCCCGTGAGCAGCACGGTGACGTCGCCGTGGCGTACCAGGAGCACCACGCTTCGGTCGTTCGCGCCTTCCAGCAGGTCGCGTGCCTCCAACTCTGGGGGGCCGAGCACTTCGATGGTCGCCTCGCCCAGGCGCAGGGGTGGATGGCCCACCTCGACTTCCTCCACGAGCGCCGTCCCCGCCGCGGCCACCACCTGCCGCGAGAGCGGACCGTCTCCGTCGCCCGCGGGCATCCACAGTCGCTGGGTGGGAATCTGCTTCAACGCGGAGGCCAGCCCGAGCGCATGGTCCGGATGCGGATGTGACAGCACGGCGAGGTCCAGCCGGGAGATGCCCGCGTGCTTCAGGTAAGGGAGGATGAAGCGTTCCGCGGTGTCCATGCCACCGGGAACGCCGCCGCCATCCACGAGCATGTGCTCACCCCCGGAGCTGACGACCACGCCGTCGCCCTGACCCACGTAGAGGAAGGTGACGCGCAGCCCGGGCTGCGGCGTGAGCACCGGTGCCAGGATGGCGGCGACGACGGCCGCGGGAGCCAACAAGCCGCCCAGCCGCCAGCGCCCCGTGCCGAGCGCCCACGTCAGCAGCCCCGCCGCGTAGAGCGCCGACAGGAGGCCCAGTGATGGCACCTCGACCGAGGCCAGCGGCGCCGCCGCGAAGAGCCGGGTGATGACCAGCAGCAGCTCGGACGCCCAGGCGCCGGCCCACAGCACCGGCGTCGCCAGCACGGGGGCGACGACGAAGATCGCGGCGCCACCCGCGGCCAGGCCCGTGAGCAGCCCGCACAAGGGCAGGGCGACCACATTCGAGATGAGCCCCGCGATACTCACCCGTCCGAAGGTCGCCGCGACGATGGGGAGTCCCGACAGCGTCGCGGCCGCGCTCGCGCACAGCGTCTGCGCCACCGTCTCCTGAGCCTGTCCCCACCAGCGCCGGACGCGGTGGGGCTCGGACGGGTCGGGCTCGGCCAGGGGCAGCGCCTGCCGCAGCGGCGGTGACAGCAACACCAGCCCCAGTACCGCGAGGAATGACAGCCGCAGCGACAGGTCAGCCACGCTGGAGGGCGCCCAGGCCACCAGCGCCACGGCCGCGGCGGCCAGTCCGTTGAGCCCGTCCGCGCGTCGCCACAGCGCCAGCCCCAGCAGCACCACCGTGGCCATCACCGCGGAGCGCACCGCGGGCGGCTGGTTGTCGGTGAACACGACGTAGGCCCAGACGAAGGGCACCGCCGCGGGGGCTGCCACCCGCCGAGCATCCAGCATCCGCCACCGCTCGCCGGTGCGCACCACCAGTCGCCGCAGCACCGCGAGCGTCATCAGTGCCAACGCCGCCACGTGCAGCCCGCTGACACTCAACACGTGGGCCAGTCCTGCGCGAGAGAAGGCCTCTTCCCACGAATCATCCAGCGCCGCGCGTTGCCCCGCCGCCAGGGTGAGGAAGAGCGCCGCCGCATCCGACGATGGCGACACCGCATGGACAGCTGCCGCCAGCCGTGTGCGCGTGTCCTCCAATGACACCCGCCACGCCGGGGCAGGGGAGAGCACCATCAGGCGCCGCGCGTCCATGCCACCGGTGAAGGCCACGCCCTGGCGCCGTCGCGCTGCTCCGAAATCCTTCTCGCCCGGGTTCGATGGGGGCGCGTCTGGCTGCAGCTTCGTCTCTGCCCGGACACGTTGCCCGGGCAGGAGCGGTGGCGGCTCGCCGCGCAGCGACAGGTTCATCCGAAACCGTACGGGCGCGAGCGGCCCGGGAGAGACGCCCGCCCACGCGACGGCCAGTCGGACACGCGTTGTCCCGTCGAAGCGGTCCACCCGCTCCGTTTCTCCCTCGATGACGATGGTGTTGCCTTGGGTCAGCTCCGCCGGCACATCCACCTGGGATTCCCAGCGCGCCAGCCCCGCGCCCGCCGCCCAGAGCGACGCCAGCACGGCGAGGTGCGCACCAGGCAGCCGGGCAAGCGTCAGCCCGAGCGCTCCCAGTAAAAGCCCACAAACGAGAAATGGCTCGGCGTACGCGCTTGTTACCGGGGCGCAGAGGGCTCCGAGTGACAGGCTCAGGGCGGGAAAGAAGAGAGGACGCGCGCCCAGGTCGCGCCAAGCATGACGTTCCACCTTCCAACCCCCACCCGCCGCCCGTCACGCTGGTGCACACATCTGCCGACACCGCGTGTAGAAACCGACAACGTAGTCGGGAGCATCCTGGGTGGTCAAGGCGTTATCGTTGCCCGTGGATGTGGTTTGTGGTAGTAGTGCCCGGCTGAAAGGCCGGGAACGAGTCTTTCAAGGAGGCAGTGAGTGCAGACCAGCTTCAAGACTGGTGACAAGGCGGTCTACCCGGGCCAGGGCGTCGGTGAAGTGATGGGTATCGAACACACCGAGGTGGCCGGGCAGCGCCAGTCCTTCTACGTGCTGCGCATCCTGGAGAACGGAATGCGGATCATGATCCCGATCAACAAGGTCGGGTCGGTCGGTCTCCGGGAGATCATCAGCGAGGAGGACGTCAAGCAGGTCTACTCCATCCTCAAGGAGAAGGACATCTCCGTTGACTCCACGACGTGGAACCGTCGTTACCGGGAGTACATGGAGAAGATCAAGACGGGCTCGGTGTTCGAAATCGCCGAAGTGCTCCGCGACCTGTACCTCCTGAAGGGCGACAAGGACCTCTCCTTCGGCGAGCGGAAGATGCTGGATACCGCGCGCTCGCTGCTCATCAAGGAGCTGTCGCTGGCCAAGGACTGCTCCGAGGAAGAAATCGAGTCGGACCTGAAGAAGATCTTCAATCTGGCCTGAGCCGTCCAGCTGCCGTCCAAGACTCGTCGCCCCGGGTTCCCCAGTCAGGGAACTCGGGGTTTCGTATTTCCACGCCACATCATGCCCGCCCATGAGTGAGCAGCTGCCGCAATCCCCCTCGGAAGAGGCGCGAGCGCGCCGCATCGCGGAGCTCGAGTTCCGGTTGTCACGCCGCCGCGTGGGCGTACGTCCCATGGCCGCGGTCATGGCCATCGCCGTGGGACTGGTGCTGCTCGGCATGCAGTGGAAGGACTTGTCGTATTTCCTGTCCCCAAGCGTGCCGCTGACGTTGGGGGCGGAAGGGGCGTACCGTTTCGAGGCGCTCGTTTCCAACCGATACGCCCAGGTGCATGGCGTGCCCACGGTCCGGGGCGCCTATGAGCGCGCGGACGGCGCGCTGTATGTCCTCGTGGGGTTGCGGGACTCGCCCTTCGTGGTGCGCAGGCCAGCGCTCCCGGGGGAGCAGTGGACGGATGGCCGTCCACCGCCGCAGCCCGACCAGCGTCCCTTCGCCGTGCGAGGACGGCTGCTGGCGCAAGAGGATGCCCCTCGCTACCGCGATGCGCTGGCCCTAATGGAGCGCATGGGCGAGCTCCAACCGCGGGACGGCCGGTTGTGGCTGCTCATCGAAGGCGAACGGCCCGGCGCGGACAGGGGGTTGCTGCTCGTGTGCCTGGCGCTGGTCACCTTCGTGGTGCTCAACGCGATGCTGCTGGTCAGGGGGCTGAAGCGCCGGTGAGCCGGCCGAGTTGCTCGCGGGCCTCGCGGTTGCCAGTGTCGTGCTTCAGGGCCTGCTCGAAGGCGGCGCGCGCCTCGTTCACCCGGCCCGCGGCGGCATGCTCCGTGCCGACCTGGACATGGAGTCGCGACAACTGCTTGCGCAGGGGCGGTCCGTGTTTGCTCCAGCCATGTGCCAGGGCATCGTCCACGGAAATGGCGAGCGTCAGTTGGGCAATGGCCTCCGGGAAGTCCCGCTGCGCCAGGGCCTTCTTCGCCTGCGCCTCGGCGGTTTCGAAACGGATGAGCTGCCCGTGCAGCGCGGTGAGCTTCTCCGCCTGGGCCAGGTCCCGGGCCGCCGCCAAATCTCCCGCCTCGTAGCGGCGCAGGACCTCGGCCTCCTTCGCGGAGGGGGCGTCGGATGGCGCCGGCGCCGAATCGCGCGCCCCAGCCGCCCGCTTGTTCGAGGGGGCCACGGCCACGGGACGCACCTGCTTCGTGGTGCCCCGCGCCACGTTCAGGGCGCTGATGCCCGTGGCCTTGGGCGTCAGGGGCGTGTTCTCCGCTGCGGGAGGCGGATTCTCCGTGGTGGCCGTCGCGACTCCAGTTGCCGTGTGGCCTGTTTTCTCGGCGCTGCCGGCTGCGGGCACTTCCATGTCGAGCCGCGTGGGCGCACCCGACACGGCCACGGTCGGCGAAGCGGCGGTCGCACTCTGGGGGGCCGCGGGTGGCGGGGCGGGAGAGGTGTGCTCCGTGCCGCCGGCCATCCGCATGGAAAGCAGCGCGATGAGCGCGGCCACACCCGAACCCAGCGTCGCGGCGCCCAGGGCCACCCCCACCGTGCTCAAGGCCCTGCGCGAAGGCGGCTTGTCGCCGTAGGAGACGGCGGGCACACCCAGGGCAGGGGTTCCACCGGGGCCGCGCAGGCGCAGCAGGGCATTGCCGAGGGATACCTCGTCCCCCGGCATCAGCTCGACCTCCGAGGTGACGCGATGGCGGTTGAGGAAGGTGCCGTTCTGGCTGCTGAGGTCCTTCAGGAAGAAGCGCTCGCCGCGGCGGGTCAGGTGCGCATGCCGGCGGCTGATGGACGGGTGCTGCAGGCGGAGGTCCGACGAGGAGGACCGCCCGATGACCAGCGCCCCCTGTTTGACGGGCACCAGTTGCCCGGCGCCGGGGCCTCGCTCGACGTACAGGAAGGCAGGCGCGTACCCGGGGTCCGAGTACTCATTCGCGGTGTCGAAGCGGGAGGCGAGCTCGCGGTCGCTGTTGGCGCGCCCTCCCGGGCCCTGGCGCCGGCTGCGGCGGGAGCCGGCGGGAAACTGGGGCACCCGCTGGGGACGCGGGTCGTCAGCCTGGAGCGGATCCACCTCGTCGTCATCGAAGGGCAGCTCCACATCTGAATCCTGGGGCGCCTGCGTACCGGGCGGGCGGGGCGGCCGAGGGGGCCGCTTTGGGTTCGGTGGAGCCATGATGCCCATTCTCCCAGATTGGGGGCGGCGACGAACCCCTTGCGAATACTGGCCTGTCCGCGACCCGAGACTCTAGAGTGCGGGACGCACCCACGCCTATGGACCCGAGAGGATTGCCGCACGTGACCCCGCCCGCCATTCGGCTCTTCAACACGATGACCATGCAGAAGGAGCTGCTGCAGCCCGCCATTCCTGGCGAGGTGGGGGTCTACGTCTGTGGTCCTACCGTCTACAGCTACATCCATATCGGGAATGCCCGCACCTTCACCTCCTTCGACGTGGTGGTCCGTTACCTCCGTCACCGGGGCCTGAAGGTCCGGTACGTCCGCAACTTCACGGACGTGGACGACAAAATCATCAAGGCGGCCGCGGAGACGGGGGAGGCCCCCGTGGAGCTGGCGGCACGCTACGTGGAGATTTTCCGGGAGGACACCCGGGCGCTGCACCTGCTGGAGCCGGACTTCTCGCCGCGGGTGAGCGACCACCTCCCCGAAATCATCGCCATCATCCAGAAGCTCGTGGACAAGGGCCACGCGTACGCCTCCCAGGGTGACGTGTACTTCTCCGTGAGCAGCGACGCGGACTACGCGAAGCTGTCCAAGCGCAACCTGGACGAGCTGTGCGTAGGCGAGCGCGTGCAGCCGGGTGAGCAGAAGCGCGAGCCGCTCGACTTCGCCCTGTGGAAGGCGGCCAAGCCGGGAGAGCCCGCGTGGGAGAGCCCCTGGGGTCCTGGCCGTCCGGGCTGGCATATCGAGTGCTCCGCCATGAGCGCGAAGTACCTGGGTGAGACGTTCGACATCCATGGCGGCGCGCTGGACCTCATCTTCCCCCACCACGAGAACGAAATCGCCCAGAGTGAGTCCGCCAACGGGGTGACGTTCGCGCGGTATTGGATGCACTGCGGCTTCCTGGACCTGGAAGGCGCGAAGATGTCCAAGTCGCTGGGCAACGTGGTGCGCCTGCGCGACGCGCTGACCAAGGTGGACCCGGAAGCGCTGCGCTTCTTCTTCCTCGCCACGCACTACCGCCACCCGCTGTCGTTCTCCGACAAGGCGCTGGCGGATGCGGAGACGCGCATGGAGTACTTCTACGAGACGCTCCGCAAGGTGGACGAGCGAATCTCGGGGAAGGACTTCGGCAAGGGGCCCCTGCATGGCGACCCGCAGCGCTTCTTCACCGAGTTCGAGTCCGCCATGGACGACGACTTCAATACCGCGGGCGGCCTGGGTGCGCTGTCGGGCCTCTTCGGGATGATGAACGAGCTGACCGACAAGCCGCCCGTGAAGGACAAGGCCCTGGTGGGCCGCACGCTGCAGGCGCTGCGTGAGGACGTGCGCAGGGTGTCCGGCGTCCTGGGCCTCTTCGAGGACGCGCCCGATGCGTGGCTGCTGCGCCGCCGCGAGCGCGCCGTGCGCGAGCGGGGCATCGACGTGGCGGAGGTGGAGCGCCTGCTGGGCGAGCGCACCGCTGCCCGCGCGGCGAAAGACTTCGCCGCCGCGGACCGGGTGCGAAGCGAGCTGAAGGAGAAGGGCGTGGAAATCATGGACACGCCTGCTGGCACGACGTGGAAGGTGGCGCCGCTCCAGGGCTGATGCAGTGCTTCGGGTGTCCCGGGCTTCGTGTTAGGGCTCGGGACACCATGATGCGCTCGCTGCCCCTGCTTCTCGCCCTCTGCTCCGCTCCGGCGCTCGCGCAGCGCGTGCAGTTGACGACGCCCGCGGAGAAGTCCGCGTCCGGTGTCATCGCTCCGGAGGTGCTGCGCGCGCACGTGCGCTTCCTCGCGAATGACCTGCTGGAGGGCCGTGGTCCCGGCACACGAGGGGACGGGCTCGCGCAGGCGTACATCGCTTCGCAGTTCGAGGCGCTCGGATTGCAGCCGTTGGGCACGGACGGCTCGTACCTGCAGCCTTTTGACCTGGTGGGCGTCACCAGCAGCCCCGAGGAATTGTCGTTCCAGTCGCCCCAGGGCGCGGTGCACCTGAAGTTCCACCACGACTTCATCGCCGTGTCCGGCGTGCAGGCCCCCGAGTCGAAGCTGGCGGCGTCCGAGCTCGTCTTCGTGGGCTACGGCATCCAGGCCCCCGAGTACCAGTGGGACGATTTCAAGGGGATGGACCTGCGCGGCAAGACGCTGCTCATCCTCAACAGCGACCCGGAGGATGACCCGCAGCTCTTCGCGGGGAAGACGCGGCTCTGGTACGGCCGCTGGGATTACAAGTACGAGCAGGCCGCGAAGATGGGCGCGGCGGGCGCCATCATCATCCACACCACGCCGAGCGCGGGTTACCCGTGGCAGGTGGTGCAGACGTCGTGGACGGGCGAGCAGTTCGAGCTGCCCGCGGCGGAGGTGCCCCGCCTCCAGGTGAAGGCCTGGACGACCGAGCAGGCCACGCGCCGGGTGTTGCAGCTGGCGGGCAAGGACCTGGGCGCGCTGTGGGCCGCCGCGCAGAAGCGCGACTTCCAGCCCGTGCCACTCGGAGTGACGGTGTCGTCGCGCCTCACCAACACGGTGCGCCGCAGTCCCACCGCCAACGTGCTGGCGCTGCTGCCCGGAAGCGACCCGAAGCTGTCCCAGGAGGTGGTGCTCTACACCGCGCACCATGACCACCTGGGTCGCAAGGAAGGCGGCAAGCCGGGCGAGGACACCATCTACAACGGCGCGCTCGACAACGCGTCCGGTGTGTCGGCGATGCTCAACATCGCCAAGGCGTTCAAGGCCCTTCCCAAGGCGCCGCGCCGCTCCATTCTCTTCGCCGCCGTGGCCGCCGAGGAGCAGGGGCTGCTGGGCTCGCAGTACCTGGCCGAGCACCCGCCCGTGCCCCACGGCCGGGTCGCCGCCAACATCAACATCGACGGCGCCAACATCCATGGCCGCACCCGCGACCTCACCGTCATCGGCCTGGGCAAGTCCAACCTGGACGCCACGCTGATTGCCCTGGCGAAGACGCAGGGCCGGGTGGTGAAGGCGGACCAATTGTCGGACCGTGGCTTCTTCTACCGGTCGGACCAGTTCAACTTCGCCAAGCGGGGCATTCCCGCCGCGTACTTCGGCAGTGGGATGGACTTCATCGGCAAGCCGGAGGGCTGGGGCAAGCAGCAGCGGGAGGTCTGGGAGTCGAAGCACTACCACCAGCCGTCGGACGAGTTGCGTCCGGATTGGGACTTTTCCGGCGCGGTGGAGGACATCCGCCTGTTCTTCCTGCTGGGGGCCCACGTTGCCCGGCAACCGGAGCTGCCTCGCTGGAACAAGGGGGACGAGTTCGAGGCTGCCCGGCTGCAATCCCTGGAAGCGTTGAAGCGGCAGGACACTTCGAAGTAGCGCGGTCACGAACATCCGGCCTTCCCACCCGCGCGGTGTTAAGTCTCGCGGGTATGTCGGACTTTCAGCTCGTCAGCGAACACCGTCCCGGAGGCGACCAGCCGAGGGCCATTGGCGAACTCACGCAGGGCGTCCTGCGGGGGGACCGCTACCAAACGCTCCTGGGCGTCACCGGGTCAGGCAAGACGTTCACGATGGCGAACGTCATCGCCAACGTGCAGCGGCCCACGCTGGTGATGGCCCATAACAAGACGCTGGCCGCGCAGCTCTACGGCGAATTCAAGGCGCTCTTCCCGCACAACGCCGTCGAGTACTTCGTCTCGTACTACGACTACTACCAGCCCGAGGCCTACGTTCCGTCGACGGACACCTTCATCGAGAAGGACTCGTCCATCAACGACAACATCGAACGGATGCGCCACTCGGCCACCCATTCGCTGCGCACGCGGGACGACGTCATCATCGTCGCCAGCGTGTCCTGTATCTACGGCCTGGGCGCGGCCCGCAGCTACGTGGACCTGGCGGTGCGCGCGGCGGTGGGTGAGGAGATGGGCCGCGACACCTTCATGCGCAAGCTGGTGGAGGCCCAGTACAAGCGCAACGACCTGGACTTCCACCGCGGCACCTTCCGCGCGCGCGGCGACACCGTCGAGGTGTTCCCCGCGTACGAGGAGGAGCGGGCCGTGCGCGTCAGCTTCTTCGGTGACGAGGTGGAGCGCGTCACCGAGTTCGACCCGCTGCGCGGCGTGACGCTGGGCGCGCTGGAGAAAATCGTCATCTTCCCCGCCAGCCACTACGTGGCCGAGGAGGACGTGCGCCGGCGCGCGATTCAGACCATCCGCGACGAGCTGGCCGAACAGCTGCAGACCTTCAAGCGCGAGGGCAAGCTGCTGGAGGCGCAGCGGCTGGAGCAGCGCGCCATGTTCGACCTGGAGATGATTGAGCAGGTCGGCTACTGCAGCGGCATCGAGAACTACTCCCGGCACTTCTCCGGCCGCGCGGCGGGAGAGCCGCCGCCGTGCCTCATCGACTACTTCCCGCGCAACCTGCTGGTGATGCTCGACGAGAGCCACCAGACGGTGCCGCAGATTGGCGCCATGTACCGTGGCGACCGCGCGCGCAAGGAGACGCTGGTGGGCTTCGGCTTCCGCCTGCCCAGCGCGCTGGACAACCGCCCGCTCAAGTTCGGTGAGTTCGAGGAGCTGGTGCCCCAGGCCATCTTCGTGTCCGCGACGCCGGCGGAGTACGAGCTGCAGAAGTCACAGGGCGTGGTGGTGGAGCAGATCATCCGCCCCACGGGCCTGACCGACCCGGAGGTGGAGATTCGCCCCGTGGGCAATCAGGTGGACGACCTGCTGGAGGAGGTGCGTCAGCGCGTGTCCCGCAGCGAGCGCGTCCTGGTGACGACGCTCACCAAGCGCATGGCGGAAGACCTCACGGAGTACTTCTCCGACGTCGGCGTGCGCGTCCGCTACCTGCACTCGGACATCGACGCGATTGAGCGCATGGCCATCATCCGTGACTTGCGCAAGGGCGAGTTCGACGTCCTGGTGGGCATCAACCTGCTGCGCGAGGGCCTGGACATCCCCGAGGTGTCCCTGGTGGCCATCCTGGACGCGGACAAGGAAGGCTTCCTGCGCAGCCACGTCTCCCTCATCCAGACGATTGGCCGCGCGGCCCGTAACGTGAACGGCCGCGTCATCATGTACGCGGACAACGTCACCGACTCCATGAAGAAGGCCCTGGAGGAGACGACGCGCCGCCGCGACATCCAGCGCGCGTACAACCAGGCGCACGGCATCACCCCGCGCTCGGTGAAGAGCAACATCACCGACCTGTCCGAGCACGCGGCCTACGAGGCGGGTGACGTGGGCGCCCTGCCGATGGCGGCCGAAGGCGAGGACGACGTCCTCCAGCCGAAGGAAATCAAGCGGCTCATCGAGGAATTCACCAAGGACATGCTCGCCGCCGCGGACGAGATGCAGTTCGAGAAGGCGGCCGAGTACCGGGACCGCGTGCAGCTCTTGAAGGACATGGACCTGGGGCTCAAGCCGGCGTCGCGCTCGCTGCTCCGGGCCCCGGCGAAGGCGGCGGAAGCGGATGCCCCGAAGAAGGGCAAGGGGCGCGGGGGCGGAGGACGCTCCGCGCGGGCCCGGAGCCGCAAGTAGGCGGGGGCTGGCATGGACGCGAAGCTCCTGGAGAAGCTGGACGCACTGCCCACCGAGCCCGGCGTGTACCTGATGAAGGACCGCCGGGGTCAGGTCATCTACGTGGGCAAGGCCATCAACCTGCGCAGCAGGGTGCGCTCGTACTTCAACCGCACCGGCGACACGCGCGTCTTCGTGTCCTTGTTGGACCAGTTGCTGGGTGACCTGGAGACGGTGCTCGTCAGCAACGAGAAGGAAGCGCTGCTGCTCGAAAACGAGCTCATCAAGAAGCACCGGCCGCGCTTCAACGTCCTGCTCAAGGACGACAAGCAGTTCATCTCCCTGCGCCTGGACCGCACCCAGCCCTATCCGCGCCTGGAAGTGGTGCGCAAATACGAGCGCGACGGCGCGCGCTACTTCGGGCCGTACTCCAGCGCGGGGGCCATTCGCGAGACGCTGCGGGTGGTCAACCGATTCTTCCGCCTGCGCACGTGCACCGACCACGTGCTGGCCAACCGCAAGCGGCCCTGCTTGTTGCACCAGATTGGCCGTTGCCCGGCCCCGTGCGTGTACCCGGTGCCCCAGGAGGACTACCACCGCAGCGTGGACGAGGTGGTGATGTTCCTGGAGGGCAAGGCGGGGGAGCTGGTGGAGGGCCTGCGCCTGCGCATGAAGCGCGCCGCGCAGGAGCTGAAGTTCGAGGAGGCCGCGCGGATACGAGACCAGCTCAGCGCCATCGAGCGGAGCCTGGAGCGGCAGAAGGTCGCCACCACCGACTTCAAGGACCAGGATGTCTTCGCCTTCCACCGGGAAGGAGACCGCATCCTGTTCTACGTCCTGTGGGTGCGGCAGGGCCGGCTCAACGGCGGGCAGGCCTTCCCCTTCGGCAGCCAGGAGTTCCCCGACGAGGAGCTGATCGCCTCGTTCGTCAACCTCTACTACGACCAGGGCAGCTTCGTGCCGGAGGAGGTGCTGCTGCCGCTGGAGCTGGAGGACGGCACCGGGGGGCTCGAGGCACTCCTCACGGAGCGCAAGGGCGAGCGTGTGCGCGTCCTGGTGCCCAAGCGCGGGGAGAAGCTGGACCTGGTGAAGATGGCGGCGAAGAACGCCGAACAGGCCTTCGTGGAGCGCCGACGCACGAAGGACGAAACGGACACCGTGCTGTCCCGGCTCCAGCAGCGGCTGGGGCTGCGCAACTTCCCACGCAGGATGGAGTGCTTCGACATCTCGCACTTCCAGGGTTCGGCCATCGTCGCGTCGCAGGTGGCGGTGACGGACGGGGACGCGGACAAGTCGCGCTACCGGAAGTACAAAATCAAGACGCTGGAGAAGCAGGACGACTTCGCCAGCATGTACGAGGTCATCTCCCGCCGCCTGAAGAAGGGCCTGGAGGACAATGACCTGCCGGACCTGCTCGTCATCGACGGAGGCAAGGGGCAACTGGCCAGCGCGCACGCGGCGATGAAGGACGTGGGCGTGGATTCGGTGGACGTGGTGGGTCTGGCCAAGAGCCGCGACCTGGAGGTGTTCGACCGCGACGCGGAGAGCGCCCGGAGCCCCGAGCGCATCTTCGTGGTGGGGCGCAAGGACCCCATCGTCCTGTCCCAGAACTCGGCGGAGATGTTCATGCTCACGCGAATGCGGGACGAGGCCCACCGCTTCGCCATCACCTTCCAGAAGCAGGTGCTGCGCAAGAGCCGGGTGCGTTCGGCGCTGGAGGACATCCCGGGCGTGGGGGAGACGCGGCGCAAGCAACTGCTACGGCACTTCGGCTCGCTCAAGCGGGTGGGGGACGCCTCCATCGAAGAGCTCGCGGAGGTCGTCGGACCGGCCATGGCGGAACGCGTCCATGCGGGCCTTCACGGACATCCAGAAGAGGATGCGGAAGATCCCGTACGGGAGGCTTCCCTTGACGACGCGCACGAACCCGTCGACGAAAAAACGCAGGGAGGGTCGCCACCCGGGGCAGCGTGATTAATTTCCGCTGCAGACCTGATGGGAAGTGCGCTGGAAGCGCGACGTTCCTGGGGTTTTTCATTGCGACTGGGCTCGGCGCTGAACTATAGCGGTTGACGATTCCGAGCACGTTTCACAGAGGGCGAGGGACCGACATGAGGCTGTATCCGAAGGTGATCCCGATCATCTCGCGCGAGGCCGTTCAGCAGCTCATGCAGGACGGGGACATCGAGGTGGAGCCGATGCGCGTGGCCGACGCCGAGATGGACCTGTCAGCCATCATGCGTGAGTACCTTGCGAACGAGGAGCGTGTGAACCAGGCGACGCGTGAAGCGCTGGAGCGTCGCGGCTACGACTATTCCAAGTTCAACCAGGTGAAGCGCGAGATGGCGGACGTCCGCGGCTTCAAGATGGGCGACGAGGGCATCGAGTACGTCATCAACCAGATGATTGAATTCCTGCTCATCAGCCGGAACGTCGAAGAGGTGTACTCGGCGGATAACGGGCTGCGTCAGAAGATCTTCGCCGTCATGAAGCGTCACCTCGACGTGGACGACGAAATCGACAAGGAAGCCCGCTCCCGCCTGAAGCACCTGCAGGAGGGCACCAGCGCCTTCGACATCGAGTACAACAAGACGGTCGAGCAGATCCGCAGGGCGCGCGGCCTCATCTAGTTCGCAGGGGTGGGGCATGCCGTTCCCCGCTCCGCTGCCTACCTTGTAAACCAAGGAGGCAGCGTCGATGGCGGGACCCTTCACCACGTTCGTTCTGTCCGGTTTGCTGGCCGCGGCGCCAGGCGGGTTCACGTTCGAGGGCCGCGAGGCCAGCGCGAGGACCGAGCAGCCAGACGGCTTCTTCATCCAAGGCTCACTTCCCTTCACGGACCTTGCTGAAAGCGGCACGGGGAGCGCGTCGCTGACGGTGGAGGACCGCGTGTCCCTTCCGGGCGCCACCTTTGGGGACAAAGGGACGCTGGAAGCATCCTTCCGCCTGGGGGCCACGGAGTACCGGGTAGAGCTGATGCGGCCTGGTTTCCCGCCCGAGCAGGGGCAGGGGAGCTCGGGCCCGCCTCCTCGCGCGCCTCAACATGCCATTGGCGGCGGCGTGTTGCTGAACGTCCCGCTCTATGGGGACAGTGGACTGGGCTGGACGGCGATGACGCGTACCCAGGCCGCGGTGGCTGTCTGGGGTGTGGGCAGTGTCTGGCGCAACGGACAGCTTCTGACGGACACGGCCTTCGTGCACGCGGCGGCGCTGGCCGCTGGCGCGTACGCGGATGACGACACCCACCGGCTGCTGCGGCAGGCTCGCTACGATGACACGGAGCTCGTGGTGCTGGTGTGGAACCTCCCGCCGCAGCTCGAGCCGCGCGGCTTCATCCAGTTCGTGTTCGAGGACGTAGCCATCGACGTGGGCGGCACGGCGGTGAGTTCGCGGCCCTTCGTGGAGAACACGGGCAATCCGCCGCTGAGCTGGCGCTCACTGACGCCGGTACCGCCCTCTGCCGTGGTAGGGGCGCCTGTTACCGCGTCGCCTCCGCCCGCGCCTTCGGCCATGGGGGGCAGTGGGGCGGCTGGGGCGCTTCAGGATTCGGGGGCCGTGACGCGGGTGACGGTGCCGGCGACGGCTCCAGGGCGCCTGGCGACTGCGCCCGCGCAGACCACGACGGTACCAGGGGTGCCGGTGACGCCTGAGGTCATCAGTGGGGGCATGCCCGTGCCGATGGTGACGAACACGCCCGTGACATACTCGGGACAGCTTCCGGCGACGCCGTTGGATGGGACCACCGTGGTGGCGGGGACGCCCGGGAGAGGCACGACGACGGGGGCGTTCGCGACGCCGCCCACTCCGTCCACCTTCGGTTCGTTCACGGTGCAGCCGCTGGCGCCGGGCTCGTTCGATGCGTTTGTCGGCACGGGGCAGTCCAGCGCGGGAATCATCGCCACCGAGCCTCCGCTCAACTCGAATCCTGCCACGCCGCCGCCGGGGTTGCTGAGCACGCCTTCGCCGCTGAATGCTGGGACTCCGGCGCCGTTGCTGGGGACGCCCGCGCCGCTCAACGCTGCGCCAGCGCTCCCGCTGCCTGCGACGCCTTCTCCCGTGTTGGGGCCCGCGACGACCGCTCCTGCGCCCGCCGCGCCTGCTGCGACGGGTCCTTGAGTGGATGTTCGTAACGACAAGGCCGCCGGGATGACGGGTGGCGGTAGCGCATTGGCGCGGGCCGTCGCCTGCTCTCGGCTTGCAACGGGCACTGGCGAGGCAGTGCATCGGCGTTCGCGGCCGTGCGCTGGCACCGCCTGAGGCTGGGGCAGGCGTAAGAGCGAGGCTTCACAGCAGCGTGTCAGCGGCTGCGCACCGGCGCATGTGCCAGCCGATTCATGCTCGCGGCCTGGGACAGGCGCTTGCGCAGCCGCACGACGGCGTCGTGGAGTGAATCCAACTGCTGAAGGACGCGCAGGTCATCACCCGATTCCACCAGCGCGGCCGGTGTCACCGCCTCCGTGCGAAGCGTGTCGAGCAGGTCCGTGAAATGGGCCTCCACCTCGCCGAGCGCGTCCAGTCCCTCACGGAGGTCATCTTCCAGCAGGTCCACGAGCACAGCCGCGTCAGTGCGCGCAGGCAGTGAGCGGGCGAGCTGTTCCACCGCCACCCGGACCGGGTCTGCACGGCGCGACGGCGTAGGGGCGACGAGGGTCAGGGCCGGAGGGGGCATGGCCTCGACGCTACAGGCAGGTAGCACGCCGTCAATTTTCCAGTCAGGGCCGAAGCCCGGCGCGCCGAGACGCCCCGGCCTTCAGCGCGAACCCAGGAACGTCACCAGCGCGGCACGGACCGAGGCCCCTCAGCCCTCGCGCGCGGGCTTGGCTTCGCGCCGCGCCAGAGGATGGCTTCCTCCAGGGTCTGGGCCCCGCCCGTCATGCAGAGAGCTCGCATCCGGAAGCACCGTCTGCGTCAGCCCCAGGCCCCACGGCGGTGGGGTGCGCCACTCGGTGCCCGTCGCTGCTCCGTCCGGACGCCCATCCGCCAGCCCAACGCCCACGTCGTGGAGCCGCTCACCACTTCATCGTTTCCTGCCCTTCGCTCTTCTGCGGTTTCTCACCCGGACGCGACACGGAGGTGAGGGTGGCGCGCACGGCGCCCAGGTCGATGGTGCCTACGGCGGCCAGCGGCAGGCGGCGCGCGTCGTCCGAAATCCAGACGTGGACTTCACGCTTCTGCTTGGGCCGGTCCAGTCGCACGGCGGTGCCCGTCACGTGCCAGGCATTGAATTGGCCCAGCGGCGTCGTCACCTGCTCGCGCTTCACCACCGCGCCCTGCATGCGCCACATGCGGCGCACGCCGTAGACGTCGAAGCACACCTGGAGGTCGTCCTTGAGCGGCAGCTGGCGCAGCAGGTAGATGGCCCCGGCCACATCCAGGCCGTCCTTGTCGAAGGTGTAGTTGAACTGCCCCTTGGGGCGCTGGCCGAACTGGTAGTCGACCTTGACGGTGCGCTCCTTCTGGCCGAACGCGACGTTCACCTTGCGGCGCTGTTCGTTCTCCATGGTGTCTTCGACGTAGCGATGGGGGCGCAGCGTGCGAGGGTGGAGGTACGCGGTGGCACTGCCGCGCACGCGCCGCACCTTGGAGAAGAAGGTGTTGGTCTGCGCCTCCACCTGGATGGGGAGATGCCCATCCTTCTGCTTGTGGACGCGCATCGTCATGGTGCCGGCCTGCGCGCCCATGGCGTCGAGGTCGAACTCGAGCACCTCACCCGGCATGAACGCCATGGGCGTGCGCAGCGCCGGCAGCGCGGAGGTGCACGGCGCCACGGTGAGGGGCGCCTCGGGCTCCTCGGCCTTGGCGCTCTCAGTCTCCGGCGCGTCCGCCTCCGCGTCCGGCAACTGGGCCCAGGCGCTGACGCTGGACAGTGACAACAGGGCCGCGAAGAGGGTGCGCAGGGGGCTCATCCTTTTCCTTCCAGAGACTACGGGGTGCTCTGCGGCGTCTGACGGTCCGGGCGCTTCGCATATTCGGACTCCGCCCAGCGCTTCCGGAGCCGGGTGGTGACTTCCTCGCGGACCGCCTCCCATTCTCCCGCATCCGCGTTGATGTCCCAACCGGTGCGCGCCAACTTGCGCGCGGCCGTCCGGGCGAAGGCAGCGTCACCCAGCTCAGCGAGCAGCCGGAGGTACTCGTAGTCCTCCAGTCCGTCCCGAATGTGCTTCAGCCGCAGCGTGAGGACGGGCTGGTGGCCAGAAGGACCCACCCTGGCGGGTGTCCCCGGATAGAAGAGAGTGCCGTCGCCGTTGCCGCCGAACTCGAAGACGTCCTTCCAGGGGTCCTTCTTCGTGTTGTAGGCGAAGACGGTGTCGAAATAGAGCTCGCCGTCCACCCCGGAGGAGAAGGCGAGCACGCCCATGGCCCGGTTGAGCGGGGCGGGGTGGTCCACCATGTACGAAGCCCAGCCACTGTAGGCCGCGTCCACCGCCTTGTCCGCCGGGGGGCCGCCGTTGCAGCCGTGCGAATTGCAGCTCTGGTACCACCACACCCGGGTGTCACCTGCCAGCCGTTTGCGCAGCGCGCGCGCCTCCACCACGCTGCGGCACGTCTGCGGCCCGGGGCGCGGGTAGAAGCAGTTGAGCGTGGGCGTGAGGATGTCCGCCGAGCCATTCAGCGCGTCATCCAGCGGGCTGGTGACGAGCACGGGAATCGCGCCCGCCGCGCGCACCCGCGTGGACTGGGCCTTCACCAGCGGCACGTCCTCGGGCTTGGGTTCGTCCTTGGCGTAGAAGAAGAGCTGCGCGGGCCAGCCCTTCTCGCGGAAGTGCTCGGCGAAGGCGCGGTAGTACGCCGTCTTCTCCGCGTCCGTCTTCGCCTGCTTGCTGTCACGCACGTCGGTGCTGGTGAAGCGGGCGCCGGAGGGCAGCAGGCTGCCGTCCAAGAAGGGCGCCATCTCCGCGTCGTACTCGCGCCAGTCCAGCACCGCGCGGCCTTTCTCGAAGCGCACCGGAGGCGGCGTCATGCTCATGCCGTGGGCGCTCACCCGGTGCTCCAGGAGCGCACGTCCGTAGTCACGCAACAGCTTGCGCGCCTCCGCCGACTCCGGCGCCACGCCGTGGCCCCGGGCGATGCTGTACATCGACACCCCGAAGCTGTTGGGCAGTGAGGACGTAGCGGGAAGGGCGAAGGGCTGCACCTCGGCGGTGAACGGCACCGGCCGGAACTTCGCGTCAACCGCCTTCACCAGCAACTGTCCCCGGTACGTCCCCGGCTTCTGCTTCTCCGGGGCGCACACCTCCACGTAGAAGACGGTGGGCAGCTTCGAGTCATGTCCCGGCGCATCCACTGGAACCAGCGCATCCGGCCATGGGCCCTTGTGGCCCTGGCCGTTGGACGGCGTCTTCACGTCGATGAAGGCCTCGCGCCAGACGCGGGCTTTCAGCGCCGCGCCCGCGCCCTTCAACGTCAGCGACTCCACGGCGGGGCGCTCCACCCGGCCGGGAAGCACCACCTGCACGGCCTCACACTCGCCGCGCGCGAGGCTGAGGCGCGCCTCCTTGCGTCCCTTCACTGCTTCGCCCGGCCGGACCTTGACCAGGGGCGACACCACCTGAGGCTCCTGCGTGGCGGACATCGCCGCCGCCACCACCGCCCACGCCCATCCTGCACCCATCCGCCCCCTTCACTCTCCGGCGGGTGCTACCCGCCATTCTCGGCGCGGGCCACCGTCATGCTCCGGCCCGGCTTGTAGTCGGTTATCTCCGCGACGATGGTGCCCAGCGCGAACTCCGCCTCCACCCGCACCGGCACGTGGCTGGAGTCCGTGGTGAAGTAGACGAACATGTCCCGCTTCGAGGCGAGGTTGCCGCCGAACTCCGTCTTCACGCTGAGCTTGAAGACCTCTTTGTCGCCCAGCGCCGTGCCCAGGACTTCACGCCCCTCCACCTTCGCGCGAAGGGTGAACTGCTTGCTTCCGGTGAAGACGGGATAGGCATACTCCTGCCCCACGATCAGCTCCCGGTTGCGCAACGCGAACGTCGCACCGGTGACATCCAGCGTGCCCTCCGTCACCTCGCGGGTGGACTCGCGCGGGGACTCGCCTTCCTTCTGCTTCACCACGAAGGCCGTCTTGCCGTCCGGCTCCATCTTGATGCGCTGCCGGCGGCGTGAGCCGTTCTCATCCGCGTGCAGGTCACTGCCCACCACGCGCTGGCTCTCCGGCTGCCAGTAGGACACGAACTTGTCCTTGATGGGCCACACGCCCAGCATGTCGTTGGAGCGTGCCACCGCGACGATGGGCCACACGTCCTGGCCCCACTGCTTCATGTGGGCACCCACCGTCACCTGCGCGGTTCCCGCGGTGATGCCCAGGTACCTGACGCGGTAGGAGCTCTGCTCCCCAGGCCCGAACGCCGGGTTCACGGATTCCTGCGCCATGGCCGTCGCCGACCAGACCAGCCCCGCGAGCGCCGCCGCGAACCCCCACTTGGACTGCGTTTGCATCGGGTGAGCTCCCTCGCTTGGAAATTAGGTAGCCTGGCCGCACCGCGCCAGACCCGGCTTGGAACCATTCCCGCCACCGCCCATTTCCACTGACGCGGTTGTTGACCAGCCATTCAAATGGTGGCCGCTCACTTCACGGGGAGGCACACTTTCCCACGTCACGCTCCCGCACGCCTCTTCCCGGCCGGGGCCTGTTCGCCCGGCAGGCGGGAGTGCCGCGCAGCGGCGTGTCCACTCGACGACACCGCTGGTAGCCTCCGCGCGGGGCAGCCCGCGGTGTCGGGCGCCATCCCGCAGGAGGGGCACATGTCTGGTGGTGGCGGTTCGTTCGACTTCGACGATGACGAGAAGGAATCCGCGCGCGGAGGTGGCAAGGCGCACAAGGACTTCGACTGTCCTTCGTGCAACGCCAACAACCCCGTGGATGATGCGCTCGCCCAGGGAGACGAGGTGCGCTGCAACTACTGCGGCTCCGAGTTCAAGGTCAGCGTGAACTCGGAGGGGCGGGTGAAGTTCAAGGAGATTTGAGCGCGCGCTCACCGAAGATGGCGGTGCCCACCCGGACGACGGTGGCGCCTTCTTCAATGGCCCACTCGAAGTCATGGGTGGTGCCCATGGACAGGCCCGGCAGCCCGTGCACACGGGCCAGCTCGCGCAGGGACTGGAAGTCCGCGCGGGCCCGGGCCTCTTCCTCCGTGGGGGGCGGCAGCGCCATCAATCCCACCGCCTGGAGGCCAGGCAGGGCGCGGACCTCATCCAGGAAGACGCCGAGCGCGTCGGGTGCCAGGCCGCTCTTGGTGGCCTCGCCACCCACGTTGACCTCGACGTAGACGGGCAGGGGCGGGGCGCCCTCGCGGCGCTTCGACAGCTCGCGGGCGACCTCCAGCCGGTCCAGGGCGTGGAAGGCCCCAGCCGCCCGCGCCACGTACTTCACCTTGTTCGTCTGGAGCGCCCCAATGGCATGCCAGCGCAGGCCCTCCAGGTCCTCCAGCTCCGCGGCCTTGTCCCGCAGTTCCTGCGCGTAGTTCTCCCCGAAGTCGCGCTGACCGGCGGCATAGGCCTCGCGGATGAGGTCCGCGGGCTTCAGCTTGGACACCGCCACCAGCGTCACCGACTCCACCGGCCGCCCCGCCCGGGCACAGGCCGCCGCCACCCGCTCCCGCACCGACGCCAGCCGCTCCGCGACGCTTCCGCTCATTTGGCCCTCCAAGGCAAGGGGAGGCCGGCCCGCTCCAGCAGGGCCACGGTCTCGCCCAGCGGCAGGCCCACGACGTTGGACGTGCTGCCTTCCACGCCCGCCACCAGGAAACCTCCCTTGCCCTGGATGGCGTAGGCACCCGCCTTGTCCAGGGGCTCACCGCTGTTCGCGTACCAGGACATCTCCCCGGAGCTCAGTGAGCGGAAGGTGACGCGGGTGCGGACCACCAGCGTCTCCTCATGCCGGCCGGCCAGGGCCACGCCCGTGTAGACGTCATGCGTCCGCCCGGACAGGCGCGTGAGCATGGCCTGGGCTTCCTCGGCGTCCCGGGGCTTGCCCAGCAGCTCGGCGCCCAGGGCGACGGTGGTGTCGGCGGCCAGCACCCAGGCGCCCGGGTGGCGGGAAGCCACCACGCGGGCCTTCTCCCGGGCGAGCCGCCCGACGTAGGCCTCCGCCGCCTCATCGGCGTGGGGCGTTTCGTCGATGTCCGCCGCGGAAACGGTGAAACGGATGTCCAGCTGTGCCAGAAGTTCCCTGCGTCGCGGCGACGCCGAGGCCAGGACGAGCAACGTTTGATCTGCGTTCATGTGCATGTTACGGCTCGGTCCGGCCTTACCAGACTTGTGCCCCGGAGTGGACTCTACGGATGAATCCCGCGGACCTCCTGTCGGCCATGAAGCGGACAGTGGAGCAGTTGGCCGCCTTCAATGAGATGGCGAAGGCCCTGACGTCCACGCTCGAGCTCCGCGAGGTGCTGGCGCTGGTGATGCAGAAGGTCAGCAGCCTGCTGCTGCCTCGCAACTGGTCGCTCATCCTCCAGGACGAGCGTACCGGAAAGCTCTACTTCGAAATCGCGGTAGGTGACGGCGCGGACGTGCTCAAGGGCCTCCAGCTCAACCCGGGCGAGGGCATTGCCGGCGCCGTCTTCACGTCCGGCGCGGCGCGGCTCGTCCATGACGTGGGCGGGGACCCCAGCTTCTCGCCACGCTTCGATGAAGCCTCCGCCTTCCACACCCGCTCCATCCTCGCGGTGCCGCTGCTGGCCCGGGGCCGGGTCCTGGGCATCATCGAACTGGTGAACGGGCCCATGGACCCACCCTTCACCAACGAGGACCTCACCATCCTCACCGCCATCGCGGACTACGCGGCCATCGCGATTGAGAACGCGCGCAACTTCCGGCGGGTGCAGGAGTTGACGATTACGGACGAGCACACCGGCTGCTACAACGCCCGGCACCTGCGCGCCTTGTTGGATCAGGAGGTGAAGCGCTCGGAGCGCTTCAGCCACCCGCTGTCGCTCGTCTTCCTGGACCTGGACCACTTCAAGAGCATCAACGACACCCACGGCCACCTGGTGGGCAGCGCCACCTTGAAGGAAGTGGGGGACCTGCTGATTACCCTGGGCCGGCAGAACCTGGACGCCGTCTTCCGCTACGGCGGCGACGAGTTCGCCATGTTGCTGGTGGAGACGGACCCGGAGGGCGCGGCCGTCATCGGCCAGCGCGTCTGCGAGGCCTTTCGGGGGCGGGGCTTCCTCCTGGAGCAGGGCCTGGACGTGCGCCTCACCGCCAGCGTGGGCGTGGCCACCTACCCGGACCATGCCTCGTCCGCGCTGGACCTCATCCGCGCGGCGGACTTCGCCATGTACGCGGCCAAGGCCCGGGGCCGGGACGCGCTCTGCATCGCCGAGCCCATTGCTCCCAACGGCGGCACAGGCTCCCACGAATTCCCGGAGCGGTAGCTGGCGCTTCGGCCCTGTTGGTCGCGAAGCCCGCAATGAGAGAGGGCCGGGGAGGGGAGTACCCTCGGCCCGGCCCTCGGGGGCGTCACGGTTGGACGCCGGGACTCACCCGGTGCCCACCACGGAGTCGATGGCGGCGGTGTTCGTCACCACCGAGCCCTGCTCACGCAGCGCCTTGAGGAAGGACTCCGTCAGCTCAATCTGCTTGGCCTGACGGGCCTGGGTGCGCAGTTCCTCCTTGCGCTTCTCGAAGCCCTCGGCGTCCGGCTTCTGGCGCTCCACCACCTGCGCCACCACGAAGCCCTCACCCATGGGGAACACGTTGTCGAGCGGCTGCGGGGCGCTGACGGCGAAGGCCGCCTTCACCAGTTCGGGCGCGGGGCCCAGGTGCGGCACCGCCTCACCCTCGGCGGTGAAGCTGTCCGTCTCCACGGCCTCCGGGCGCGTCTCCGTCTCGAAGCGCAGCAGCGCGGGCTGCTCCTTCTCCGGCGGGAAGAGCGTCTTCAGGTCCTGGCCCGCCTTGACGGAGGCCAGCGCCTTCTCCGCCTCGGCGCGGGCCTGCTGCTTGGCGCGGTCCTGCTTGTAGAGCGTGGTGGCAATCTCGTCCTGGACGTCCTCGAGCTTCTTGTCCTGGGCGGCCTGCTTCTCATCCACCTTCACCAGGTGCACGCCGAACTTCGTCTCCACCGGTTGCGTCACCTCGCCCTGCTTCAGCGCGAAGGCCGCGTCCGCCAGCGCCGGTTCCCAGCTGCCGCGCTCCACCCAGCCCAGGTCGCCACCGCGCGCCTTGCTGCCCGGGTCCTCGCTGCTGTCACGCGCCACCTGGGCGAAGTCCTTGCCGCCCTCGATTTCCTTGCGCAGCGCCTGCGCCTTCTCCAGGGCCGCCTTCTTCTGGTCGGCGGTGGCCTCCGGGGACAGCTTCACCAGCACCTGCCGCGCACGGATGCGCTCCGGCTGCTGGTACACGAAGCGGTTGGCCTCGAAGTACTCCTTGATGTCCTTCTCGTGCGCCTTCTTCCACTCGGTCAGCTGCGCCGCGGTGGGGTTGGGGACCTTGTCGGCGTACATGGCCGGCAGGAAGCGCGCGAAGACGACCTTCGCCTGGTTGCCTTCCTTCTCGAAGCGGGCGCGGACCTCGTCGTCCGACACCACCGCGTTGCCGCGCACCACGTTCATCATCTTCTGGGCCGCCAGCTGCCGGCGCAGCTCCGCCTCGAAGTCCTGCGGGGACTTCCGGTAGAAGTCGCGCAGCACCTGCTGGTAGCGCTCGAAGTCGAACTGGCCATCCTTCTGGAAGTCCGTGTTCTGGTGGATGAGCTTGCGCAGCTCATCGTCCGACGCGGCGATGCCGTGGCGCTCGGCCGCCTGGGCCAGCAGCTCCGTGTTCACCAGCCGGTCGAGCACCTGGTTATGCATGCCGAACTGGCGGGCGAGCGACTCGGGCACCGGGCTGCCCTGCGAGCGCAGGAAGCTCATCTGCTGGGCCCAGGCCGCCGCGAAGTCACGCAGCGGGATTTCCTTGCCGTTCACCGAGGCCACCGAACCGGGCGCCGTCGCCCCACCCGTGGCGCCGAAGCCAGAGCTGCCCGGGCCGAACTGGAGCGTGAACACCACCGCGATGCCGATGATGAACAGGAGCGAGGCAACCTTCCGGGGATTCAGACCGTCCATTGTCGTCACTTCTGGGGCAAACGCGCCGAGAAAAGCCGTGCGGAAGGACTCGCGACGCGGTGTTGTTGGTAGCCCGGCCGGTGGGTGGTGGACCAGGAACCGCCCCCCATGCAGGCCTTGACTGCCTAGGATAACGCACCGGAAAATGCAAGCGATTTAGAGCCCTTAGCCAGCCCCTGCTCCCCCATTACACCCCCGGAAACTCCTGCCTGTGTGGTCGCTCCTGAAGCGGTACTACCGCCCCCTCATCGTGGGCTTCCTGCTCCTTTCGCCGCTGGTGGCCTTCCTGCTCGGTGGCCGGAAGGGCAGGGAACCCAACTTCGTCGACCGGGCGATCATCGCCGTGGCGTCCCCCGTGCAACAGGGGCTGACGTCCGTCATTGAGGGTGGGGTGGCCGGGGTCCAGAACTACCTGGACCTCCGAGGCGTGCGGCAGGAGAATGACGCATTGCGCTTGGAGAACCTCCAACTGCGCGCGGCGGTGCAGTCCCTGGGGGAGTCACGGATGGAGAACGAGCGGCTGCGCAAGCTGCTCAACTACGCGGAGGCCGAGCCCGGGCCGGAAATCCCCGCGCGGGTGGTGGGCGTCAATCCGGTGGCGAAGCTGCTGTCGGTCCGCATCAGCAGTGGTGAGCAGCAGGGTGTGTTTCGCGGCATGTCCGTGGTGACGCCGGATGGAATCGTGGGACAGGTCATTCGGGCGACGGGCGGGTATGCGGATGTGGCGCTGGTGACGGACCCGCAGAGCCGGGTGGCGGTGCGTGTGCAGCGCTCGCGGGCCCGGGGCACGGCGGCGGGAACGGGAGGCGGGCCCCTGAAGTTGGAGAACATGCTGCGCACCGAGGATGTGGAGGACGGTGACCTCATCATCACCGCGGGTACGGACGGCATCTATCCGCCCGGTGTGGTGGTGGGACGCGTGACGAACCTGGAGAAGAAGGAGCACGGCATGTTCCAGGGCGCGGACATCGTTCCGGCGGTGGATACGAGCAAGCTGGAAGAGGTGTTGGTGGTGGGCAGCCCCTACAGCGCCATGGCGCCGGGCAGCGCCGCGGAGGGCGCGTCGAAATGAAGTTCCTGGTGTCCGTCGCACTGGCGCTGGCGTTGCTCACGCTGGAATCGGTCCTGGTGAAGCAGGCGGGTCTGGAGCTCGGCCGGATTGACGTCACCGTGGTGTTGGTGGCGTTCCTGGCCCTGCGGGCCTCGCTGCTCGAAGGGACCTTCTCCGCCTTCTCCGTGGGGTATCTGCTCGACCTGATGAGCGGGCAGCCCACCTGGCTCTACACCTTCCTGGCCGTGTTCATCTTCCTGGTGGGAAGGCTGGTGCCGACCTTCGTGGAGGTCCGGGGTCCGCTGGCCTTCGCCTTGTTCGCCATGGGCGCGGACGTGGGCCATTCGCTGCTGGCCACCTTCTTCACCTGGCTGACGGTGAAGGAGGACGGTCCGGGCTCGCAGCTGGCGGAGATGCCGCTGCAGGTGGCGCTCACGGGCCTCGCGGCGCTGGCGCTCTACCCCTTGCTGCGGCGCTTCGAGGCGTCTCAGGAGCGGCCCGCGGGGTTGCTGCGGTGACGCCACCCACCTTGGGTAACACGACGCCGGGGCGCGAGCTCAAGCGGCGCTTCCTGTGGCTGGGCCTGGCCATGGTGGCGGGCCTGGGGCTGATTTCCATCCAGCTCTACCGCCTGCAAATCACCCGGGGCGAGGAGTACGCCGCCAAGAGCGTGGCCAACTTCGTCAAGCAGGTGCGGCTGCGCGCCGACCGCGGCGTCATCAAGGACGCGCGCGGCACCATCCTGGTGGACAGCCGTCCGTCCTTCGACGCCTTCATCACCCCGGCCTTCTGCACCGACTGCTACGAGCAGGTCATCCCCCGCCTGGCGGAGCTGCTCCAGTGGGACCCGGACCAGCGCAAGAAGGTGGAGGACATGGTGCGCATGGGGCGGCGCAACGCCCCCTTCCAGCCGGTGCCGGTGCGCGTGGACCTGTCGCGCGACGAGTACGACCGGCTGGCCGCGCGCCGCGACATCCTGGACGGCGTGGAGGTGGCGCCCGTGCCGCACCGGCACTACCGCACCAACTCCGTGCTGTCGCACGTGCTGGGCTACATGAATGAAATCACCCAGGAGGAGCTGGAGCGCCTCAATGGCGACGGCGCCCGCTACGCCCTGGGGGACTACATTGGCCGGCGCGGGCTGGAGCGCTACTTCGAGCAGCGCCTGCGCGGCACCGACGGCGTGCGCAAGGAAGTGGTGAACGCGCGCGGGCAGACCATTGAAGAGCTGAACGACAAGCTGGGCGAAAACGCCGTGGTGTCGCCGCGTCCGGGCAGCAACCTGGTGCTGTCCATCGACATGCGGTTGCAGGAGGAGGCGGAGCGGGCCTTCCCCGGCGTGGCGGGGGCGGTGGTCGCCATCGACGTCAACACGGGCTTCATCCGCGCGCTGGTGTCGCGCCCGGGCTTCGACCCCAACCTGCTCACCGGCCGCGTGACGCCCGCGCAGATGGCGCTCCTGTCGAGAGATCCGCTGGACCCGATGATCAACCGCGTGGCCGCCGAGCACTACAGCCCGGGCTCCACCTTCAAGGTCGTCACCGCCCTGGCCGCGTTCAAGTCCGGCGCCTTCCGTCCGGAGACGGTGGTGAACTGCCCCGGTGGCTACCGCCTGGGCGCGCGCACCTGGCGTTGCCACAAGGATGCCGGGCACGGGCTCATGAATGGATACACCGCCATGAAGTCGTCGTGCGACACCTGGTACTACAAGGTGGCGGACACCATCGGCCTGGACCCCATCGGAGAGATGGGCAAGGCCCTGGGCCTGGGCAGCCCCACGGGCGTCAACGTGGTGGCGGAGGTGCCAGGCATCATGCCGACCAGCGCCTACCACGACAAGGCGTCGCCCGGCGGCTACACCAAGGGCATGGCGCTCAACAGCTCCATTGGTCAGGGCGACACCAACGTCACGCCGCTCCAACTCGCGCTGGTGTACGCGGCCATCGCCAACGGCGGTACCCTCTACAAGCCGCAGATGGTGAACCGTCTGGAGGACCTGGACGGGCAGACCATCGAGTCGTTCCAACCGGAGGTGGTGCGCAAGGTGGACCTGTCGCCCGCGCACCTCAAGGCGGTGGTGGACAGCCTGGTGGTGGTGGCGCACGAGCCGGGCGGCACCGCCTACCGCGCGCGCATGAATCACATGCGGGACAAGGACATCCTGGTGGCGTCCAAGACGGGCACCACGCAGGTGACCCGCCTGGGGGCGATTCGCTTGAAGAAGCACCAGATGAGCTACTTCGAGCGCGACCACGCCTGGTACGCGGGCTTCGCGCCGGCGGACAAGCCGGAGCTGGCCATCGTCGTGCTCAACGAGCACGGCGGCAGCGGCGGTGCGGACGCGGCGCCCACCGCGATGGCGGTGTTCCAGAAGTACTTCGATCTGAAGAAGGAGGACGCCACGGCGCCGCCGCCGCGTCCCAACCAGCCCTACACGCCGTCCTCCGTGACGCGCGCGCCCTCAGCCGACGAGGCGGCGCTGACGCGAAGGGTACGGCCACCGGCCCGGCTTCCGGGCGATGAAGAGGACCGCACGCGTGCAACTGCGGATTGAGCGCCGGATGGTGCCCCACATCCCCTGGGGCCTCATCTTCTCCGTGCTGGCGGTGTGCGGGCTGGGCATCTGGAACCTCGCCTCGGCGTCACGGCCGCCGCACTCGCCCGTCTGGGGCTCGCAGATGGCCTACCTGGGCATCAGCATGGTCGCCGTGCTGGTGGTGTGCCTGGTGGACTACCGGTGGATTCAGCGCATGGCGCTGCCCATCTACGTGGGCAACATCCTGCTGCTCATCGCGTTGCGCTTCTTCGGCCACACGGCCAAGGGCGCGGAGAGCTGGTTCGTCATCGGCCCGTTCCGCATGCAGCCCGCGGAGTTCATGAAGATTGGCGTCGTGCTGATGCTGGCCAAGGTCTATCACGATGACTTCCAGCCCAATGCGCCCTCCTACAGCCTGACGCGGCTGTGGAAGCCGGTGCTCGTCGTCTTCGTGCCCTTCGCGCTGGTGCTGGTGCAGCCGGACCTGGGCACCGCGCTGATGATTGGCCTGTCGTCGCTCACCATCATCCTCTTCGGGAAGGTGCGCTGGTACCTGGTGGCCACGCTGGTGGCGGGCGTGTTCGCCGCGGGCATCGTCATCTGGAATGACTACATCCGCGACGTGCCGGAGCCTCGGCCCACCATCGTCCGGCACCACCTGAAGAAGCACCAGAGCCAGCGCATCTCCGGCTGGCTGGACCCCGAGGCAGACCTGCGCGGCAGCGGCTATCACGCGGCGCAGTCGAAAATCGCGGTGGGCAGCGGCGGCGTGTCCGGCAAGGGCTGGCGCGAGGGCACCCAGACGGGCCTGCGCTTCCTGCCCGAGCAGCACACCGACTTCATCTTCTCCGTGTGGGCGGAGGAGCATGGCTTCGTCATGTGCATCGTCCTGCTGGTGCTCTACGGCGCCATCTTCATCTTCGGCCTGGGCGTGGGTTTCAACGCGCGTGACAGGTTCGGCGCCTTCGTCGCGGTGGGCGTCGTGGCGATGCTCTTCTGGCAGGTGTTCGAGAACATCGGCATGGTGATTGGCCTGCTGCCGGTGACGGGAATCACCCTGCCGTTGATGAGTTATGGCGGCTCATCCCTGCTTTCCGTGATGCTCAGCATCGGCTTGCTGGTGAACATCAGCATGCGCCGTCACATGTTCTGAGAAATTCCGGAATTTATCCTCGCGAGACGGGCGCAAGCGTTTCTCGGCGCGCGGCATGGGGTGGTGTATGAATCACCCCACCAACGCACGTGGAGGGCGAGCCCTCCCGGGCAGATGAGGACGCATCATGCAGAGGAAGGGTGGCCAGAAGGCAGTCGGGAGCACGCGGGTGGAGGCGCCGGTGCGCGCGCCCGCGCGAGCGCCAGCGCAGGTCGCGGCGCTGGCGAAGGAGGTCCGCCCCGCGGTGGTTCCGGCGCGTCCTGGTGGCAACGTGGCGGCGGTGAGTCCCGAGCCGAAAGCGACCTTCACGCCGTTGATTGAGATGAACCAGGGCGAGGCGGAGCACCGTCACTTCCCCCGCGCCCAGCTCGCCACGCGCTTCGAGGTGTGGGTGGATGACGAGGCGGGCGAGCGTCGCTTCGAGGCGAGCCTCGTGTCCGTCAACGTCAGCGTCAGCGGGGCGTTCCTGGAGAGCACCTTCTACTTGCCGCTGGGCACCGTGCTGGGCGTGCGCTTCGCGCTGGAGCCGGGCGCCGCGCCCGTGCAGGCGCGCGCGGAAATCGTGCGGGAGGAGCGGGGGAACGGGCCGGAGGGCCGCAGCGGCTTTGGCGTGCGCTTCCTCGACTTCAGCGGTCAGACGGAGGTGGCACTGGCGCGGCTCTTCGTGGGGATGCGGCTGAGGGCCTTCGCGGAGGACTACCTCAAGTCCCAGCGGGCTCGCTCCCTGCCCAACGAGGTGGAGCGCGTGGTGGACGTGCTGGCGGCCTGGGAGCTGCTCAAGGCGACGTCGTCCGTTTCCGACCCTTGGCAGGGCTGATGCGTTGGACCGGTCATCGCCCAGGGCCGTGGGCGGGTGTCCGGTGTGCAGGCACTCAGGCCGACTTGCTGCCCGAAATCTGGCGGCGGCGTTCGGCCTGGTAGTGCGCGGAGCACAGACCCTTCGAGCGCTGTTCGCGAGTACAGCCCTCCATGGTGCAACGGCGATCCAGTGAAACCAGGCTGGCGCCCGCCATCACCTTCGGCGGACGGCCGCGGCGCCGGCCCGCGGTGAGCGCGGTAGAGCTGGGCGAGGTGCTGCCCAGCCTGGGCATCCCGTCGTTGAGCGCGCGCAGCATGCCGCGTCCAATGGCGTCTCCCAAGGCTTCGGCCCAGTTCACCATGGCCGGCGTCAGCGGGACGGTGGACAATTCTTTGCGTGGACGTGCCATGAATACTCCAAGTGAAAACAGTCAGCCAACACAGACACTGCTATGTGCCTATTTGGCGGTTGAAGTCATCGCTGTCAATACAACCTTGGAGGGTCTGTCTTGACTCGTAAACGATCTCAAAAAATTGATGACAAGACTGCAAATGGATACGTGTTTCCCGTATGTCCTCATGGCACTGTGACACTCGCAGCGGTCGACCCGTCTGTCTCGGCGGGTGAACACGCGAAATATGAGAAGACGCTCAAGACGCTCCAGGAGCGCGTCTTCGAGCTGCAGATCCAGAACTACCTGGCGGGGCGAAAGGCCGTCATCGTCTTCGAGGGCTGGGACGCCTCCGGCAAGGGCGGCGCCATTCGCAGGCTCACCACGCTGATGGACCCGCGTGGTTACAAGGTCTGGCCCATCTCCTCGCCGTCAGAGGAGGAGCGCAGACACCATTACCTGTGGCGCTTCTGGCGCAAGACGCCGGGCGCGGGCGAGGTCTGCATGTTCGACCGGAGCTGGTACGGCCGGGTGCTGGTGGAGCGGGTCGAGGGCTTCGCGAAGCCGGCGGAATGGCGGCGCGCCTACGATGAAATCAATGCTTTTGAACACATGCTCACCGCGGACGGTGTGCGGATGGTGAAGTTCTTCATCCACATCGACAAGAAGACGCAGCTGCAGCGGTTTCGCGAGCGCGAGGCGGACCCGGCCAAGCGCTACAAGCTGGGGCCCGAGGACTGGCGGAACCGGGCGAAGTGGAAGAAGTACGAAGCGGCCATCCAAGAGATGCTGGACCGCACGCACCGCCCCGACGCGCCGTGGCACGTGGTGCCAGGGAACGACAAGCGCTACTCGCGGTTGGAGGTGCTCCGCCGCTGCGTGGAGTTGCTGAGCTGAGACAGGAGGAGGCCACGGGTGGTGCGCGGAAGAGCAGCAGGGGCTCTCTCGCGCGCCCGACCCCGCAGCGGCAAGTCTACGTCAGGGCCTTCTTCACGGCGTCTTCGATGCGGGCCTTGGGCACCGCGCCGACAATCTGCTCCACCACGCGGCCGCCCTTGAACAGGAGCAGGGTGGGGATGGAACGGATGCCGTACTCCTGGGGCGTGTCCTGGTTCTCATCGATGTTGAGCTTGGTGAACTTCACCTGCCCCTTGTACTGCGAGGCCAGCGCTTCGATGGAGGGCGCGATGGCGCGGCACGGCGCGCACCACGTCGCCCAGAAATCCACCAGCACGGGCTCCTGGGAGTCCAGGACCTGCTGCTTGAAGTCGCCATCCCCGATGTTCGTCACGTCCGCGCCTGCCATGGTGTCTCCTCGTGCCTGTCCGGGCACCTCCGCCGCGTGTAGTACGCGTCCGGTGGGCCTGCAAGGATCGGCCGGCCATCAGCCAATCTGGCGGCTCAGATGCGGATGGATGGCGCCTGTTTCAACCATTTCCCCCAAGCGTTCCCCCGGGGGAGGGGTGGCTGGTGTAAGCTGGAAGGCGTGACGAAGCTCTTCCTGCCCCAGACCCAGCTCGAGGAGTGGGCGCTGGCGGACAAAGCAGACCTGCGCGAAGGCCGGCTGGTGGTGATGGCGGAAGGCGGCGTGGCCTTCCCCCTCACGCCCGCGGTCCACTTCGTCCAGCTCGTGTCGGGCGAAGACACCCAGGGGTTGGTGGCCCGGGTGAAGACCGAGGAGCAACTTGCCCGACTGGGTGCCGAGCAGATGGCCGACTCGGTGCTGGTGGGGGACAACGCCTATGAGGTTGTTCCAGGGTATGTAGCGGAGGTCGCCGCCGGCGCGCCCAGGCCAGAGGGCGCGGACAAGAAACCGGACTCTGAAGCAGACCTTCTGGCTGCCTTCATCCTCAACAAGATGGGCTGATTCGCCCGTCTTCCGTGGTTATGAGCCTGCCCCTATGAGCCACACGCTCGTCTCGCTCGCCTGCCACGCCTATGGCATCGCCGCTGTCGTCTATCTGGCCTACCTGGTCCGCCAGTCCGAGGCCCTGGCCACGGCCGGGCGTGTGTTGGTGGGCGGTGGATTGGCGCTGCATGGCGTGGCGCTCTTCGAGTTGCTCGGGGTGCAGAGCGGGCGGCCGGTGGGCCTGGCGCAAGGCTTCTCCGCGCTGGCCTTCCTGCTGCTGGTCATCTTCCTGTTCCTGGATGTGCGCTACCGCCGGCCCGTCATCGGCGCCTTTCTCACGCCGCTGGCGCTGGCCGCGCTGCTGCCCGGTCTGCTGATGCAGGGCGGGCAAGCGCCGCTGCCTCCCGGGGTGCGTCAGCCGCTGTTGCCGCTGCACATCACCCTGGCGCTGATGGGGTTGGCCGCGTTCGCGGTCGCCGCGGGCGTGGGCGTCATGTACGTGCTCATGGAGCGGCAGGTGAAGGCGAAGCGCTTCGGGTTGCTGTTCTCCCGCCTGCCCTCCCTGGAGTTCCTGGACACGCTGAACCGGCGCCTGGTGGTGTGGGGCTTCCTGGCGCTGTCCATCACGCTCGCCACGGGGGCCTTCTTCGTGGGCACCGCGCCGGGCCCCTGGACCGTGGATGGGAAGACGCTGGCCACCCTCGTTGCGTGGGCGGTCTTCGCCGCGCTGCTGGTGGCGCGTTCCGTTGCGGGCTGGCGGGGGCGGCGGGTGGCCTTCCTCACCATGGCGGGGTTCTGCCTGGTCATGGTGTCCTTCCTGTCCTCGTATGACGTGTCGTCGCCCTCGGCGGCCATGAGGATGCCCTGAGTATGGAGCTCATTTGCATTGGCCTGTCCCACCGGACGGCGCCCCTCACCGTCCGCGAGCGACTGGCCTTGCCGGAGTCGCGTCAGGTGGACGTGCTCCAGCGGCTGGCCCAGGCGCCCGTGGAGGCCCTCTGGGTGTCCACCTGCAACCGCGTGGAGGTGTACCTGTTCGCGCCGGACGCGGCGATGGCGCGGCAGCGCGCGTTGACGGAACTGCAGGTGCTGGGCGGCGTGGAAGCCCTGGAGCACCTCTACGAGCACCAGGGCGAGGCGGCGCTGGTGCACCTGTTCCGCGTGGCCTGCAGCCTGGACTCCATGGTGCTGGGCGAGGCCCAGATTCTGGGCCAGGTGAAGGAAGCCTTCGAGCGGGGCCAGGGCGCGGGCGCGGTGCGCGGTGAGATGATGCGCGCGTGCGCGGCCGCCTTCAGCTGCGCCAAGCGCGTGCGCACGGAGACGGCCATTGGCCGCGCGGCCACATCCATGGCGGCGGCGGCGGTGCAGCTGGCCAGCAAGGTGTTCGACGGGCTCGCGGGCAAGACGGTGCTGGTGGTGGGCGCGGGGGAGATGGGCGAGCTGGCGGCGCGCCACCTGAAGCAGGCCGGTGCGTCGAAGCTCTACGTCACCAACCGCACCCTGTCGCGCGCGGAGGCGCTGGCGGCGGAGGTGGGCGGACAGGCGCGGCCCTTCGAGGAACTGCTCGGTCTGGTGGCCGCGGCGGACGTGGTGGTGTGCAGCACGGCGTCGCAGGCGCCGCTCTTCACGCGGGACAACGTGGGCGCGCTGGGGCGCGGACGCCGGGGGCGGCCGCTGTTCATGGTGGACCTGGCGGTGCCTCGCGACATCGATCCGGCGGTGGGCACGCTGGACTGGGTACATGCATACGACGTGGACGACATCCAGAAGTTCGTCGCGGACAACGCCGCGGCGCGCGCGGAAGAGGCGCAGAAGGCGGGCGTGCTCGTCGCGCAGGAAGTAGCGCGTTTCGTCAAGGAGCGTGCGCTGCGTGAGGGCACGCCGGTGCTGGCGCGACTGCGTCAGCGCGCGGAAGCCATTGCCCGCTCCGAGGTGGAGCGCACGCTGGGCGCCCTGGGCGACGGACTCAACGACAAGCAACGCAAGAGCATCGAGGCCATGGGCCGAGCCATCGTCAACAAGCTGCTGCATGAGCCCACCGCGCGGCTGCGCGCCGTGGGGCCGGAAGGGGAGGGCAACCGCCTGGCGGGTGCCGCCGCCGAGCTGTTCGGTCTGCTGGAGGAGGAGGTCGGCACCGCCGCCGCCGCGCCCTCCGTCATGGCCGCGCCAGTCCAGGTCGCCACGGGGGGCAAGTGATGACGCACGTGCGCATCGCCACCCGGCAGAGTCCCCTGGCGCTCTGGCAGGCGCGCCACGTGGGCGCGCTGCTGACCTCGCGGCATCCCGGTGTGGAAGTGACCCTGGTGGAGATGACCACCGAGGGCGACCGCTTCCTGTCCGCGCCGTTGTCCGCGGTGGGCGGCAAGGGCTTGTTCGTGAAGGAAATCGAACAGGCGCTGCTCGACGGCCGCGCGGACATCGCCGTGCACAGCCTCAAGGACATGACGTCCGTGTTCCCGGAAGGGCTGACGCTCGCGGCGGTGCCGGAGCGGGAGGATCCGCGCGACGTCTTCTGTGGCCTGGGCGGGCTGACGTTGGACACGCTTCCGCAGGGCGCGCGCGTGGGCACGTCGTCGCTGCGCCGGAGCTGCATCCTGCGCTCGCGCCGGCCGGACGTGGAGATCGTCAGCGTGCGCGGCAACGTGCAGACGCGCCTGGCGAGGACGCGGGAGCAGGGGCTCGCGGGGGCGCTGCTGGCCTACGCCGGACTCAAGCGCCTGGGTCTGGAGGACGTCATCACCCAGGTGCTGCCGCCCGAGGTGAGCCTGCCCGCGGTGGGGCAGGGCGTGCTGGCCATCCAGTGCCGCACGGACGATGCGCGCGTGCGCGCGCTGCTGGAGCCGCTGGAGCACGCCACCACGCGCATCGCCGTCACCGCCGAGCGCGCGCTGCTGGCGAAGCTGGAGGGGGGCTGCACCGTGCCCCTGGCCGGGCATGCCATCGTGTCGGGCGACACCGTCTTCCTGCGCGGACTCGTGGGCCGTCCGGATGGCACACACGTGGTGCGGGGCGAGGTGCGCGGCCCCGTGTCGCAGGCCCATGCACTGGGTGAATCCCTGGCGGATGACCTGCTGTCTCGTGGGGCGGCGGACATCTTGCGTGATTTCGCGCGCCGCTCCGAGGCGCGGGAGTCCTAGACTGCGGCTCACGTGGAACGGCGACTTGAAGGCAAGAGAGTCTTGGTGACGCGCCCGCGTGAGCGGGCCGAGGAGTTGTGCTTCCTCCTGGAGGATGAGGGCGCTGAAGTGCTGAGCGTGCCCCTTCTGGAATTGCATCCTCCGGAGGACCCACGTCCGCTCGCGTCAGCGGCCGAGCACATCCAGCGCTACACCTGGGTGGTGTTCGCGAGCCCGACCGGCGTGGATGCGCTGATGGAGGCCCTGCGCGAGGCGGGCACCCAGGACCGGATACAGCGGGTGAAGGTGGCCACCGTGGGGCCGCGCACGACGCGCGCCGCGGAGGGCTACGGCCTGGACGTGGTGGCCGAACCTTCCGAGGGCACGGGCGCGGCCCTGCTCAACCTCATCAAGGATGCGCTGCAACCGGGTGACGAAGTCCTGCTTCCCGCCGCCGAGGAAGGCCGGCGTGAGCTGGAAGACGGGTTGAGAGAGTACGGCCTCCTGGTGACGCGGGTGACGGCGTATCGCGCCACGCCCGCGCCCCTGCCACCGGAGTCGTTGGCCTTGCTGGATGCCTCACCGCCGGACGTCGTGCTCTTCGCTTCGCCGCGCACGGCCGAGGCCTTCGTGGAAGAGGCTGGACGCGAGCGTCTGGCCACCGCGCGGGTGGTGGCAATCGGTCCGACGACGGCGTCCGCCCTGGAGCGGCTGGGCGTGCCCGCAGCGGCCGTCGCGGAGCGGCCGACGCCAGAGGCCCTGGTGGATGCCGCCGTGCTCGCGGTGACGAGCACCGTGCACTGACGGTGGCGCGGCGCCGTGCCCGCACGGCCGCACGACGTGCCTGACAGCGGCTCCATGCCTGGCTGGTGGAGCGGAGGGCGCCAGGGGTGTTTTCCGCTCGGCGCACGGCCGTGTGCCGGAATGCGTCTGGTACGCTTCGGGGGCGCACTCCGGCGGGTGCCCGGGGTGAAAGGAGACGCGCTTGGTACAGCCAGTGAGCGGCGTGGGTGGCACTGCTCCGAAGAGCCGGGATGACTTCACCACGCTGTTCGTGCTGGAGGCGCTCGTTGCCCAGGGGCTGCTGCAACCCCAGCAGGCCCAGGAGGTGCTGGCCCGCGAGGGCGCCGCGCGCGCCCGGGTGCTCAAGGCCCACCAGGGGGGCACGGGGGGCAGCAAGGAGGCCGCGCGGTACGACGTATCTCCGGTGGAAATCGTGGCGGCGTTCCAGGTGCCGCTGTCCAACGGCCGAGGCGTGCTGGACGAGGACCGCGTCACGGAGGCTGCCGCGCGCGCCGCCGGCATGACCTACCGGAAGATTGACCCGCTCAAGCTCGACATGGCGCTGGCCACGCGCACCGTGTCCAGGCCCTATGCGCAGAAGCACGTGCTGCTTCCCCTGGAGCGCACCCCGCAGGGCCGGCTGCTGGTGGCGGTGGCCAACCCTTTCGACCGGGAGCTCTTCGAGAGCTTCCACCGCCTGACGGGGCTGCCGGTGGAGCCCGTCCTCAGCGCGAAGGCGGACATCCTCAAGTCCATCAGCGACATCTACGGCTTCAAGAAGACGCTGGCGCGCGCCGCCGACGACTTCAGCGCCGCCGCCGGAGCGCAGGTCGCCAACTTCGAGCAGCTCGTCTCCCTCAGCGGCACCCAGGAGTTGGAGGCGTCGGACCGGCCCGTGGTGCAGGCCGTGGATTACCTGCTGCGCTACGCCTTCGACAACCGTGCCTCGGACATCCACATCGAACCCAAGCGCACCACCAGCGTGGTGCGTCTGCGCATCGACGGCGTGCTGCATCCGGTGCACACGCTGCCGGCGCCGGTGCATCCGCCCATCGTCTCGCGCGTGAAGATGCTGGCGCGCATCGACATCTCCGAGCGCCGCAAGCCGCAGGACGGCCGCATCAAGACGGAGCGCGACGGCCGCGAGGTCGAACTCCGCGTGTCCACGCTGCCCACCGCGTTCGGCGAGAAGGTGGTCATCCGTATCTTCGACCCGGAGACGCTGGTGCAGGACATCGCCCAGCTCGGCTTCGAGCCCGACGAGAAGAGCGCCTTCGAGTCCTGGATTGACCAGCCGCACGGACTCATCCTCGTCACGGGCCCTACCGGTAGTGGCAAGACGACGACGCTTTACTCCGCGCTCAAGGCGCTGGCGGGCCCGGACGTCAACGTCACCACCATCGAAGACCCCATCGAAATGGTGTGGGACGCCTTCAACCAGGTGCAGGTGCAGCCCAAGGTGGGGCTCGACTTCGCCGGAGCGCTGCGCCACATCCTCCGCCAGGATCCGGATGTCATCATGGTGGGCGAGATTCGCGACCCGGAGACGGCGGAGAACGCGATTCAATCCGCGCTCACCGGCCACCTGGTGCTGTCCACGCTGCACACCAACGACGCGCTGGGCGCGGTGGCGCGCATGCGGGATTTGGGCGTGCCGTCCTTCCTCCTGGCGCAGAGCCTCCTGGGCGTCATGGCGCAGCGGCTGCTGCGCCGGGTGTGCAGTCATTGCGCGCAGGAGACGACGCTGACGCCGGACGAGCTGCTCGCGCTCCAGGCGCCCCTGCCGCTGCTGCCCGGTGGCGTGCGCCTGCTCAAGGGGACAGGGTGCGTGCGTTGCCGTGGCACTGGCTTCGTGGGCCGCACGGGCGTCTTCGAAATCGTCACCAGCGCGGGCGAGCTGAGAGACCTCATCGCCCGCGAGGCCCCCTATTCGCAGATGGTGGATGCGGCCCGGCGCTCCGGCATGCGGACGCTGCGCGAGGCCGCCGTGCGCAAGCTGGCCCAGGGCTTCACCGCCTTCGACGAGGTGGTGCGGATGACGACCGTCTGACGCATGACGGCCCGGCCCCCCACGAGGAGAGGCCGGGCCGCGAAGCCCTTCCGGCTGCCCCGGTGGGGCAGGGCGGTGGACTAGAAGCGCGCCTGGAGCATCGTGTTGAAGCCCAGCGCGTGCGGACGCTCGAAGCTCGGCTGCGCCACACCCGTCACGTCGTCCCGGAACGTGGTCCGGTTGGTGTCGTACGTGTAGTAGACCTCGCCAACGGCGGCGACGGAGTCGGACAGGTCCCAGCGGAACGTGGCCTTCGCGGAGTAGATGGGCTCCGCCTTGCACGCCGCGCCGCCGCGGCCACACGTCTCCGGAAGGATGCTGAGCTGGTTCACGTCACGCACCACGACGGTGCGCGTGCCGATGAGGTTCTCCGGCGGGTTGTTGCCGCCCAGCACCGGCGTGGGGCTGCGGAACGACGCCGGCTGCTGCACACCGATGATGAAGCCCGGCGTGAAGTGCAGCTTCGGCAGGTGGTAGTCAGCGCCCACCGCGAGGAACATCTCCGGCTTCAGCTCCGTGCCCTCCGGGAAGTCCTGGAACGGCGGGAAGCCCGGCACCTCGAACTGGATGAAGGACAGGCTGCGGTACAGGCCGAGGAGGCTGACGCGGAGCAGGTCGTACTTCGCGCGCGCCTGCAGGGCCACGGCGGTGGCGCCCTGCGGCTTGGTGGCGCCGAAGTCGTTGGGCTTCTCGAGCGTCTGCGACAGGTAGCTGCCTTCCAGCGACACGGTGTACGACAGGCCGCCCGGGTACTGCTCCGGCGCGAAGAAGCGCTGATAGATGTCCGGGTCGTTCTTGTAGAGCCGGAAGTCCACGCTGGTGCCGACGGGCACACCCACGTGGTAGACGATTTGTCCGGACACGCCCGCGGCGTTCACCGGCGCTTCCACGCCGAGCGTCGCCAGGCCGGGCACCAGGCCCTTCTGGAAGTAGCCGCCGCCCGCCTCGACGCGCAGCGTCTCCAGGATGTCCCAGCCCGCGCCGGCCATGAGGCCGTACTTGGTCTCTTCCTCGCGGATGAGCTCGTTCTGCATGAGCGCCGTCTTGCCGCCGACGTACGCGTACCAGTTGTCACGGGTGATCTGCAGCTTGCCACCGGGCACGCCGTTGGTGGCGGCGCGGGTGGTGAACACGCCGCTGCCACCCCAGGAGATGCGGTACGCATAGCCCAGACGGAAACGGTCCGCGGACACCGGGAAGCCGACGAGCGAGATGCCTTCCTTCTCGCTCCAGCCCGGCGGCTGGTAGTTGAGGCGGATGTAGCTGGAGTTGTCGCGGATGTCGACGCCGCCCGAGGGCCGCTCGAGCACCAGCAGCGTCAGCGCCGCTTCGGTCGTCAAACCCTCGAAGAAGGCCGGTGCCCGCTTGTAGAGCACCACGTTCGACAGGGACTCGAAGCCGGAGAACCGGGTGTTGAAGTTGTCGTAGAACTGCGTGTTCTGGTTGCCGGCGCCGAACCGTGCATCGGGGCTGTTCGGCGTCGTCTCACCAGAGCCCGCGAGCACGTTGTCGTCCGCGAAGACGAACGACAGACGGGTGTCCACGAAGTCACTGGCCCACGCGGGCGCACTCAGGGAAATCAGGCCGGTCAGGGCCAGCTTCTGCAGCGTTTTCAATGTCCCTCTCCACGGAGCGGCCCAAGGGACCGCTCCTCCCTGCTTCCCGTCACCGGGTCGCGAGAATCATCAGAAGACTACGGATTGACGCAAGGCCGGATCGGTCGCGGGCACTCCATGCCCGGGCCGGGGTAGCAGCAGATGTCGTCCACGTCGCGAGGCAGCACGTTCCACCGGGGGCGGGCGGCGCTCACCTGCCGCAGGTGGCCCACGACGTCGAAGGTGGCCGCATGCAGATTGCGGCACTGCTGGGCCGCCTCCGCGTTCGGGTCATCCTCGCGGCAGTCGGGGACCAGGTCCGGCACCGCGTCCTTGGTGACCAGGTTGATGCGCGTGCGCGCGTCCGCCGCCACCTTGCAGGTGAGGGTGCCGTCCTCGCGGTTCTGGACGGAGGCGTACACGACGCCCTCACCCGCGGCCATGGTGTGCTGCAGCGGAGTCTGGGCTGCCAGCGCCACCGGCGTGCCGTTGGCGCCAAAGCGCACGTTGGCCGCCTTGTCGCACGACACGTTGACGCGCTGATCCCTGCTGAACGTGTCCGACTGGGCCCAGTTGACGATGGTGGGGTCCGCGTTGACGGAGGCGGTGAACGTCTGGATGCGCCCGGGGACGGATTCGTCCAGGCCCGCCGAGGCGGCGCCGGTGGGGTTCATCTCCACGACGAACTGGCCGAAGCCGTTGTACGTGTTGCGCTCGGCGCAGTGGACACCCGCGAACTGGCCAATGCCCATGGTGCAGTCGATGTTGCACTGCCGCTCGGCGATGTCCGGATCGTTCGGGTTGTCCGTGCCGCAGCTTCCCCACGTTCCCGCGCGGGTGTTGGGGCAGAAGAAGGGGACGGTGCCGTTGCCGTTGGCGTCACAGTTGTGGAAGACGCGCGGGAACTTCACCCGGCTGAGCTTCACCAGTGACGACTCCAGGCTCTCCATCTTGTAGTTGCCGTAGCTGTAACCACACAGCGGGTCCGTCATGTAGAGCGAGCCGCTGTAGCCGCACAGTCGGCCGTTGATCTCCACCGGCGGCGACAACTTCAGATACTTGTCCCACTCCGTCTGGGGCAGCAGCCGGACGCGCTCGCGCACCGTCCACGCGGGGAAGGTGAGCTGCGTGGTGGCGGTGAACTCCTGCACGGAGCCGGACACCGACCACAGCAGGTCGCCCGGGTCCAGCCCTTCGGGGAAGGAGTAGTTGTAGACGTAGAGCGAGTTGAAGCGGCCGGGATAGTAGCCGTCCGGCTCACCCGTCTGGATGTTGGCGCCCGGGACGCTGTTCTCGCCCACGCGGCAGGCCGTCATGTCCGTGACGAAGAAGCCGCCCGGGTCCGTGCCCGTCACCAGCAGCGTCACCGGCTGCTTGTCGTTCGGGTCGCCCTCGGCGCAGTTCTGCAGCAGCGGTGGGCCGGCCTCCGGGTTGCGCCCGATGCGCATGTACGTCCCGGCGTACGCGGTGAGCTGATCGCTGTTCTGCGGAACCTGGACCGTGGAGATGGTCGGCTCCTCGAACTTCATCATCCGCGACAGGCCGGTGGCGTTCGTGCGCGTCGCCGGCTCCTGGGGCAGCTCGCCGGGGATGACCTGCCCGTCGGCGTAATCCACCTGGGGCGGCTCGTCCTGCACCCAGACGTGGGCGTCGCCGTAGAGCTGGCCGGAGCGCACCGTGCCGGTGCCCCGGCCGTTGGTGAGCTGGGTCCAGCGGTAGCGGTACTCGCCCATCAGGTTGCCCGGCACCGTGCGGAAGGACACCGGCCCGTTGAACGACTCCATGGGCTGGCCCTTCGCGTCCAGGGCGAGGATCTCCACGTCGAAGTCCACCGGCGTCCGGGGCATGGTCAGCCGGCAGTCCGCCGTGCCGCGAACCTCCAGCGGCACCTTGTCCTGGCCGCCGTGCGCGGTGGCGCACTCATTCACCACCGGCAGCGGGGTACGCGTGCCGCCGGTGTAGATGCCCGTGAGGTTGACGCGGAACGAGGCGACGCCATCAGGCTGAGGCGTGTCCTGGGTGTAACAGCCGGCCGCCGCCAGGGCCGACAGGAAGAGCAGGCGCTTCATTTACTTCACCCTCCGGCCGATACGGGAATCCTCAACCGCGTCCGCGATGGACACGGAGGTGGGGTTCTCACAGAAGTTCCGCAGCTGGTTCGTCACCGTGCCGCAGATGGGGTTGTTGCCCGCCAGCACATCCCGGCAGCTGCAGCGGCCTGTGTACGGACCCTCCGGCACGTTGCACTGGCTCTGGATGTCCTCGGCCGTCAGGCCCGGCACGCCGCAGCGCTCCGCGGCGTCCGAGGGGAGCGACAGCAGATCCTTGCAGGCGCAGCTACCCACCTGCTTGTCCAGCGCGGCCTTGAAGTCGGCGGCGGCGCGGCAGGAGCCCACCACCTGTTCGTTCACCGTCCAGCGGCCGTTGACGAGGTTGCCGCAGTAGTGGCCCGACTTGGACGTCTCGCGGCCGGCGAGGATGTCCTCGCAGGTGCAGAAGCCCTGCATGTAGCCGATGAGCGAGTCGCGCAGCGAGATGCCCGTCTCGATGCGGGTGGTGTTGCGCTTGAGGACGTTGAAGCCCGAGCCACCCTTGGCGATGTAGTCGTTGACGGCGATCTTGTACGTGCCGGTGATGTCCAGCGGCTTGCCGTTGATCTGGATGTTGGTGCCCGGGTGCGCGTAGCAGCGGCCCACGCTGGCGTCGCTGCTCTGGTCCACCAGGCACTGCCACGGCGCATGACCCTGACGGTCCTGGTTGGGGCAGTCCGTGCCGTTGAGCTCCGGGTTGCAGGGGGTCTGCAGGTCGTTCACCTGCACCTGGGCGCAGTCCATGGTGAAGCGGGCGCCGGAGATCTGCGCCTGGCTGACGCAGCCGCGCTCCGCGGAGCGCTCGGTGACGAAGTCGAACATCTCCTGCATCTCCTTGCCGGAGAGGTACATGATGTTGATGGTGTTCTCGAACGGGAACACGTTGAACATCGACTCCTGGCTCACCACGCCCGCGTAGAGGTTGTCGCGGATGCCCAGCGAGTTGGTGAGCGCCATCTCCGCCTCGACGCGGCGGCGCTTGCGCATGGAGTCCGCGGCGATGTTGCCCAGCGGCGAGTCACCACCCGTGGAGTTGTTGCGGCGCTGCACGTCGCGCGGCGCGTAGGAGAAGATGGACGTCAGCTGGAAGTTGAAGTCCATGCCCAGGATGTACGGCTGGAGCAGATGCGTGGTCATCCGGTCCTCCTGGTTCTTGCACGCCTGGATGGCCTGACGGACGCGCTCGTCGCCGAGGAACTGGCCCTCCTCCCAGAACACGCTGCTGTCGTGGCGGAAGCGGCGCATGGCGTCGTCGCACCACAGGGCGTCCATGGGGAACACGCGGTAGTCCTGGCTGATGATTTCGCCGCCCTCACCGGTGCCGAGCACCTCGGGCATCTTCACCACCAGCTCCAGCCGGCCCACGTACTTGGCGAACGCACCAGAGTGCGCGAGCACCACCTTGCGGCCCGCGGGGTCGGTGAGCAGCTGCGGCGGGTTGAGCACGACGTGCAGGTGGCCACCCATCACCGCGTCCACGCCCACCACGCCGGGGATGCGCACGCGCACCACGGACTTGTCGTCCCCTTCGGGGCCGAACCACTCCAGCACCTGCCAGGGCTCCTTCTGGCGCTGCACGTAGGCCTTGGCGCGGGAGTACTCGTAATAGGCCTCGTAGCCCTGGATGACGTCCTGGTCCTCATGGAGGCCCAGGTGGCTGACCAGCACGATGAGGTCGGTGACGGGGCGCAGCAGGTCCACGTAGGCGCGCGCCACCTCGTTCTGCTCCAGCGGCGTCACCTGGAGGCTGTTGCCACCTTCGACGATGGAGTTGAGCGAGGAGATGTTGGCCATGCCGATGATGGCCACCCGGAGGCCCTTCACGTTGCGGATGGTGTACGGCTCCACTTCCAGGGCCGTCTGGTGGTTGCCGTTCGCCCGCCAGTCGTCCCAGAAGTAGTTGGCCGCCAGCAGCGGGAACGTCGCGTGCTGCTGCGCCATCTGGGTGAAGTTGAGGAGGCCCGCGTCGAACTCGTGGTTGCCCACGACCGCCGCGTCGAGCCGCGCTTCGGAGAGGAACTTGAACTCCACCTCGCCGGTGTTGAGGTTGAAGATGGGCGCGCCCTGGAAGCAGTCGCCCGAGTCCACGTGCAGCACACGCTCGCCCTGGGAGCGCTCGCGCTTGAGCAACGCCCCCATGCGCGTGGCGCCGCCGAAGGGACCCGCTTCCGGGATGGTCCCCAGGTCCACGTCCGTCTTCAACGGCGTGAAGTCATAGGGGATGAGGCGCGAATGGATGTCCGAGGTATGAAGGAGCGTCAGACGCACCTCCTGCCCCTCGAGGTTGTAGTCCTGGCCTTCCAGCACCGGCATGCACGAAGCAGATGCCAGGGCGCAGCAGAGGCCGAGCAGGAGGCGACGCATCAAGAGAATTCCGTGTTTCGGGAGGGAGACAGCGGTAAAGCGGGCGCAAGGTACGGGATCAAGCTTTGTCGGGCAAGCAACGCCACCATGGTGGGCCAGGTTCCTGCCATCGGCGTTCCTACTCCACAGGAGAGCAGGCGGACATGCGGCAGCGTCATTCCAGTGTGACTGACATCGAGATCATCGAGGATTTCTCGTCTACCGCGAGATGCGACGAGGGCTTTCTCAGGGTTCGGCGGCTGCGCTGCCGCAACCGGCGCGCGGACGGTTCTTCCTCTCCCGTATACCGCGTGGACGTGGTGGACCGGCCCCGGTTGGACGCGGTGGCGGTGCTCGTCTATCGCCGCGGTGCGTCAGGCATGGAGGTCCTGACGCGGATGAACCTCCGGCCCGCGGCGTATTTCCGGAAGGACAGCCGGGACGCGATGACCGTCCCAGACCCTGCGTCTGGCTACTTGCGCGTGGAAGAAATCGTCGCGGGACTGCTGGAACCGGAGGACAAGGGCGAGGAAGGCCTGCGTCGCCGCGCCGCGGCAGAGGTGCATGAGGAGGCCGGGTTCAACGTGAAGCCAGAGGACATCCGGCTGTTGGGCGGCGCCTTCTTCCTGGCGCCGGGCATCCTGTCCGAAAAGGTGTTTCCCGCCGCGGTGGACGTCACCGACCTGTCACCCGAGGAGCCCGAAGGGGATGGTTCGCCTCTAGAGGAGGGCACGCAACTGCACTGGCGTCCCATCCAGGACGTGTTGGACGCGTGCCGGCGCGGTGACATCCCGGATGCGAAGACGGAAGTCGCGTTGACGCGGCTGCTCGCCCTGCAGGCCTGAAGGGCGCGCATTGTTTTCGCACGGGCGTGTGCCGGGGTAGGGTGCGCGGCGTTCCGCAATCCACCGCAGAGGTCGCTGCATGTCGTCGCTGCCCCCCTGGCTGGCCCAGTTCCTGCCCATCCTCATCCTCCTGGGGGCCATCGGCCTCGTCCTCGCGCGCCTGCCCAAGGTGGAGCTGGGGCACTCGGAGGCATTCAAGCGCCGCCGGTTCTTCAACTGGTTCCCGTTGGGCATGACGTACGCGTTCCTCTACATGGGGCGCTACAACCTCAACGTGGCCACCAGCGCCATGGGGGACCGCACCTCCAACGCGGACTTCGGCACCATCTTCGCGTGGGGCACCGCCGTCTACGGCGTGGCCTTCCTCCTCAACGGCCCGCTGACGGACAGGCTGGGCGGCCGGAAGACCATCCTGATGTCGGCCGCGGGTTCGGCGGTGGCGAACGTGGCCATGGGCGGCGTGGTGTACGCGGTGCTGACGCACAACTGGGCGCCGCCGGGCGGCCTGGTGGCGACGCTGTCGTTCCTCTACGCCGTCAACATGTACTTCCAGAGCTTCGGCGCGGTCTCCATCGTCAAGGTGAACGCGGCCTGGTTCCACGTGCGCGAGCGCGGCCTGCTGGGCGGCGTGTTCGGCATCCTCATCTCGCTGGGCATCTACTTCGCCTACGACTGGAGCCGGCTCATCGTGAAGGCGGCGCCCACGTACTGGGCGTTCTTCGTGCCCGCGGCCATCCTCGCCGTGTTCCTGGTGGTGGACTACTTCGTCATCCGCGACACGCCCAGCCACGCGGGCCATCCGGACTTCGACACCGCGGACGCGTCCTCCGGAGAGACCGGGCCTCAGTTGGGGGTGGCGGGTGTGCTGAAGCGCATGCTGACCAACCGCGCCATCATCATCATCCTCTGCATCGAGTTCTGCAGCGGCTTCATGCGCAACGCCATCATGCAGTGGTACCCCAAGTTCGCGAAGGCGACGGGCCTTGGCGAAACGTTCGTCGCCGCCAACTGGGGCATGCTGCTTTGCGTGGCGGGCATCACCGGCGGCATGTTCGCCGGCGTCATCAGCGACCGCGTCTTCGACTCGCGCCGCGGCCCCGTGTCCGCCGTGCTCTACGCCGGCATGTCGGTGGGCGCCGTCATCTCCGTGTTCGTCCTGGAGAGCGTGGCCCTGGGCTGGACGGTCATCTTCATGTCCCTGTGTGTCATCGGCGTGCACGGCATGCTGTCCGGCACGGCCAGCATGGACTTCGGCGGGAAGAAGAACGCCGGCCTCGCGGTTGGCATCATCGACGGCGCCGTGTACGCGGGCACCGCGCTGCAGTCCATCCTGCTGGGTTCCATCCTGCCGATGGGTGACGAAGCGAAGACCGCCGCCAACTGGGGCAACTGGCCCTACGCCATGCTGCCGCTGTCCTTCCTCGGACTGCTGCTGGCCACCCAGGTGTGGAACGCCCGGCCCCAGCCGAAGTCCACGCCCGTGCCGGCCACGCTGCCGGTGCCCCCGGCGGCGCCAGCGAATCGGACCGGTACTGGCGGGTAATATCCGTGTGGCCCCAACGATGTGTGACGTTGGGGTCACTCCCGCGTGACAGGGATGTAGCGTAGACTCCACACGTGTCCCAGTCACCCGCACCCCTGCAGAGCCGCTTCGAGGTCCACGACCGGAAGCAGTTTGAGATCAAGCTCGAGTATCAGCCCTCCGGGGCGGATGAGACGCGCTACCTCGTCGAGGCGTATCTCTTCCTGCCGGGGAGCCTGAACATCGACGCGGAGACGTACCCGCGGGCGGACTTCTACGCGAACATCCACAACTACGTGCGCTTCAAGACGCCAGTGATGGCGGTGAACGAGCTGCTGAGCTCGGACACCTCGCCGCTGGTGCGCCTGGAGGCGTGGCTGCGCACGGGGATGGGGTCCGAGAAGGACGTCGTCTACCAGGCCAAGCTCCTGTCCTGCGTGCTGCGCGGTGCGCTGCGCCGCTTCGCCACCGGGGTGGAGTCGCGGTGCGAGGGCCCCGCGGCGCTGAACACGGACGCGTGCGCGGTGCTGGAGTCCGAGATCCTGGCCATGCAGGCGGGTGTGACGCAGGTGCTGGCGCGCTTCCGCGTGTGGCTGCGCGCGGTGGGGGAGCTGCATCTGCAGGAGCGCTCGCGGGCGTCGCTGCGGCTGGTGGACGAATACGTCAGCTTGCTGGTGGAGGGCGGCTTCCGGCGCTCGGTGGCGGACATGAAGTCGCTGCCCCGCGGCGAGCCGTGGCATGGGCTGCGCAAGGGGCTGATGGAGGCGGTGCTGCGGGAGGAGGCGTACCGCAAGGAGCACCGGCTGCGCAGCGTGCTCAGTCCCACGGGGGACAACGAGGAGTACATCCTTCGGCTGGGCTTCCTGAAGAAGTTCTGCATGAACGTGCTGTTCCTGTCGTCGAAGCGGCGGCAGAAGCGGCAGGGTTGGGAGGAGATGCTCTTCGCGCTGGCCGCGGGCATCGCGATGACGGTCGCCACCGCGGTGGCCTTCTGGGCGCAAGAGCGCTACGCGCAGGCCAGCCTCAACTTCTTCCTCATCCTCGTGGTGGGGTACATGGTGAAGGACCGCATCAAGGAGGGCCTGCGCCGGATGCTCAGCCGGGTGGCGGCCATGCACCTGGCGGACCGGACCACGGACCTGGTGGACCCCGTCACCGGGCGCGTCATTGGCGCGTGTGAGGAGCGGGTGGACTACGGGCCCTCGCTGAAGGTTCCGGACACGGTGGCGGCGCTGCGCCAGCGAGATGACTTCCTCACCGCGACGCAGGGCGAGCTGTCGGAGACGGTCATCCGCTACCAGAAGCAGATTGTCCTGGATGCCCGGCACCTGCCGCGCACCCAGCGCGGCCTGACAGGCGTGACGGACATCCTCCGCCTCAACGTGGAGCGCTTCCTGCGCGACATGGACGAGCCGGAGCTGGCGCTGGAGTACGTGGACCTGGCGGACCTGTCCGTGGGCCACATCCGCGGTACCAAGCGCTACCCGGTGGACATGGTGTTCCGCTTCACGGTGGTGGAGGAGGAGAAGGACCGCAGCCAGGACTCCGTCCAGTTCGTGAGGCTGGTGCTGGACCGCAACGGCATCCAGCGCATGCAGCGCTTCACGGACCCCGGCCCTGGAATGCCGCCCAGCCGTTCGGGGTGGAAGTCCGCGGCCTGAGGCAGGCCCGACGCTCCAGGCAGGGAGGGGGCGCATGACGCCCCTGGTGGATGTTTCGGCGGCGCCCTGGCGCGCGCGGGGGTAATCTCCCCGGCGCACATGGCTTACGACGACTTCAAGAAGCGTATTCGCGACGACTGGCGTGACACCCTGCGTTCCATCCTGGAGCGCGCCCGCTCCCTGGGCTCTTCCGCCGTGCTGGCGTTCGACCTGGACTCCACCCTGTTCGACAACCGGCCCCGGCAGGCCCGCATCCTCCGGGAGTATGGCGTCGCCCGCTCGCTGGCCGTGCTGGCCGCTTGCGAGCCGCGCCACTGGGTGACGGGCTGGGACATGAAGGAGGCCATGCGCGCCTGCGGTCTTGAGGAAGCCCTGGTGGAATCTCACTTCGCCGAAGCCCGCCGCTTCTGGGCCGAGCGCTTCTTCACCAGCGACTACTGCGTGGACGACGAGGCCATCGACGGCGCGGCCAGCTTCACCCACGAGGTGGTGGCCACCGGCGCGAGGCTCGTCTACGTCACGGGCCGCCATGAGGCCATGCGGGAAGGCTCCGTCTCCTGCATGCGCCGTCACGGCCTGGTGCTGCCGGATGACGACCGGGTGCTCCTCGTGATGAAGCCCACGCTGGCCGAGGACGACGACGCCTTCAAGCGGGAGGCGCACGCGCGGCTGGGCCGCCTGGGGAGCGTGGTGGCTGCGTTTGACAATGAGCCCACGCACGCGAACGACTACCGGCGGAAGTTTCCAGAGGCCACCGTCATTCACCTGGCCACCGACCATTCGGGCCGGCCGGTGGAGTTGCTGGATGGCGTCATTTCCGTCCCGCACTTCGCGCTGGGTTCCTGACGCACCGCGCCTGAAATAGACCTGGCGTGGACGGGGCTTGAAAGGCTTTGAAGTCCCACTGCCGCGCGGCTATTGAGTCGCTCGGCGTTTGCCGCCCCGGGAGTTCCGTGGGCGGCCAGCATGGAGGCATTCCGCAGTGGCCAGCCCGTACTCAAAAGAACTGCTGTTGGACATGTACCGGAAGATGTACCTCATCCGTCGCTTCGAGGAGCGCGCGGGTCAGCAGTACACGCTGGGGAAGATTGCCGGTTTCTGCCACCTCTACATCGGCCAGGAGGCCGTGGCGGTGGGACCGGTGGAGGCCCTGCGACCGGATGACTACATGCTCAGTGCGTATCGTGACCACGGCCAGCCGCTGGCCCGTGGCAGCGACGCGGGCATGGTCATGGCCGAGCTGATGGGCCGGGACACCGGCTACAGCAAGGGCAAGGGCGGCTCGATGCACATCTTTGACATCGAGCATCACTTCTACGGCGGCTACGGCATCGTCGGCGGCCAGATTCCCCTGGCGGCGGGCATGGCCTTCGCGAGCCGTTATCGCAACGAGGACCGCGTCACCGTCTGCTACTTCGGCGACGCGGCGGCCAGCCAGGGCGCCCTCCACGAGACGTTCAACATGGCGTCCAAGTGGAAGCTCCCTGTCATCTACATCTGCGAGAACAACCGTTACGGGATGGGCACGGCCATTTCCCGCATCGCGGCGGTGCCGGAGATCTACAAGCGCGCCAGCGCCTACGACATGCGCGGCGAGCCGGTGGATGGCATGGACGTGCTGGCCATGTACGAGGCCGTCAAGGACGCCGCCGAGTACTGCCGCGCCGGCAAGGGCCCCGTGCTGCTGGAGGCCAACACGTACCGCTTCCGCGGCCACTCGATGGCCGACCCCGCCACCTACCGCACCAAGCAGGAGGTGGAGGACGAGCGCAAGGGCGACCCGATTCCGAAGCTGCGCGCCTACATCCTGAAGAAGGGGCTGGCCCAGGACGACGTCTTCGAGTCCATCGAAGCGGAGGTCAATGCGCAGGTGGACCAGGCGGTGAAGTTCGCCGACGAGTCGCCCGAGCCCAGCCTGGACGAACTGTGGCGCGACACCATCGTGGAGGAGGGCGAGGAGGACGTGCGCCCCCGCGAGCGCGTGCTGGGGAAGAAGGTGAACTGGCCGACGTACCCCAGTGGCCAGGAGCTGAAGGTGACGTGGGACCTGGAGCCGCGCGAGCAGGCCGAGGCGGCCGACAAGAAGGCGGGCCTCATCCGCTAGGCGCGCGCTGACCTGTCTACCAACCCTTTTTCGAGTTCGAGTCGGAGCCGACGATGCCCGAGTTGATGTACCGCGAGGCGCTGAACCAAGCGCTCGCCGAGGAAATGGAACGCGACGCCAACGTCTATCTGATTGGCGAGGAAGTGGGCCGTTACAACGGCGCCTTCAAGGTGTCGCAGGGACTGCTGGACAAGTTCGGGAGCGCGCGCATCATCGACGCGCCCATCGCCGAGCTGGGCTTCACCGGCCTGAGCGTGGGCGCGGCCATGGTCGGCTTGCGCCCCGTGGTGGAGATGATGACCTGGAACTTCGCGATTCTCGCGATGGACCAGATCGTCAACAACGCGGCCAAGCTGCGGCACATGTCCGGTGGCCAGCTGCGCTGCCCCATCGTGTTCCGCGGTCCGGGCGGCGCTGGCGGCCGGTTGTCCAGCCAGCACAGCCAGGCGCTGGAGGCCAACTACGCGCACTTCCCGGGCCTGAAGGTGATTGCGCCCGCCACGCCCGCGGATGCCAAGGGCATGCTCAAGGCTGCCATCCGGGACGAGAACCCGGTGCTCATGTTCGAGGGCGAGCGGCTCTACGCCATCAAGGGTGAGGTGCCGGAAGGCGAGCACGTCGTGCCGCTCGGCAAGGCGGACGTGAAGCGCGAGGGCTCCGACGTCACCATCATCACCTGGAGCCGCATGTATTACTTCTGCATGCAGGCGGCCGAGGAGTTGGCGAAGGAGGGCATCAGCGCGGAGGTCCTGGACCTGCGCACGCTGCGGCCCCTGGATGAGGAGGCCATCCTGGCGAGCGTGCGCAAGACGAACCGCGCCGTCATCGTGGAGGAGGGCTGGGCGCTCGCCGGCGTGGGCGCGTCCGTGGTGGATATCATCCAGTCGAAGGCGTTCGACGACCTGGACGCGCCGGTGGAGCGCGTCACGGGCCTGGACGTCAACATGTCCTATGCAGCGAACCTGGAGAACGCGACCCAGCCGGACGCACCGAAGATCATCGCCGCGGTGAAGAAGGTGCTGTACCGCGAGGGAGCTTGAACGCGTATGGCCATTCCCATCCAGATGCCGAGCCTGTCCCCGACGATGACGGAGGGGAAGATCGTCAAGTGGCTCAAGAAGCAAGGGGACAAGGTGTCCTCCGGCGATGCCGTGGCCGAGGTGGAGACGGACAAGTCCAACCTCGAAATCGAGGCCTACGACGACGGGTACCTGCTGCAGGTGCTCGTCGGCGAGGGCGAGATGGCCAAGGTGGGCGCGCCCATCGCCTATATCGGTGCGAAGGGTGAGAAGGTGTGGGCCGGCAAGCAGGCCGCGCCCGCCGCCGCGCCTCCTGAGCAGAAGCCCCAGCCGGCGCCCGCGGCCCCCGCGCCGCAGGCCGCCGCGAAGCCCGCACCGTCGGGCGGCGGCGACAACCGCATCGCCATCCAGATGCCGAGCCTGTCCCCGACGATGACGGAGGGGAAGATCGTCAAGTGGCTCAAGAAGCAGGGGGACAAGGTGTCCTCTGGCGATGCCGTGGCCGAGGTGGAGACGGACAAGTCCAACCTCGAAATCGAGGCCTACGACAACGGCACCCTGGCGGAGATCGTCGTCGGAGAGAACCAGATGGCGAAGGTGGGTGCGCCCATCGCGTACCTCACCGTGAAGGGCGCCAAGGCGGCCCCGGCTGCTCCAGCGGCGAAGCCCCAGGCGCCTGCTCCGGCTCCGGAGAAGCCGGCGGCGGCGAAGCCCGCGGCGGCTCCGGTCCAGGTGGGTGGCCGGCGTCTCCGCGCCAGCCCCGTGGCGAAGAGAATCGCGCGCGAGAAGGGTCTGGACCTCACCCAGGTGAGTGGCTCCGGTCCGTCTGGCCGCGTGGTGAAGCGCGACATCGAGGAGGCGCTCGCGCGTGGACCGGCGGCGGTTCCTGCCGCGAAGAAGGCCCCGGCCGCGCAGCCTGCTCTGGGCGTGCGTCCCGAGCCGACCGTGCTCCCCCTCACGTCCATGCGCAAGGTCATCGCGCAGCGGATGACGGAGGTGAAGCCCGGCGTGCCTCACTTCTACCTCACCATCGAGGTGGACATGGAGGCGGCGTCGAAGGTGCGCGAAGAGGCGAAGGCGATGGACCTCAAGGTCTCCGTCAACGACCTCATCGTGAAGGCCGTGGCCATGGCGGTGCGCCGCTACCCGAAGATCAACGTCTCGCTGCAGGGCGACAAGGTCGTCCAGTTCCACAGTGTGGACGTGGGCATCGCGGTGGCGCTGGAGGAAGGCCTCATCACGCCCATCCTCCGGGATGCGGACCAGAAGGGCCTGCAGGCCATCGCGTCGGGCGTGCGTGAGCTGGCCGAGCGCGCTCGCAAGCGTGCCCTCAAGCCGGAGGAGTACACCGGCGGCTCCATCACCGTCAGCAACCTGGGCATGTACGGCATCGACCAGTTCGTCGCCGTCATCAACCCGCCGCAGGCCTCCATCCTCGCGGTGGGTGCCGTCTCCGAGAAGGCGGTGGTGCGCGATGGTCAGCTGGCGGTCCGGAAGATGATGACGGCGACGCTGTCGTGCGATCACCGCGTCATCGACGGTGCCATTGGCGCCGAGTTCCTGCGCGAGCTGCGCGGGCTGCTCGAGCACCCCACGCGGCTGCTGTTCTAGGCCGTCCGGTTGCCCCGCTCCGCGTGCCCGTCCTGGGGCGCGCGAGGGCGGGGCAGGGCCCGGATGGACCCTTGTTACTCGCGCGTCGGCTCCTTGCGGCCGTGCGCCTCCTGCTCCAGCTTGCGCTGAGTCTGCGTCACGCTTGCCTGGCGCTCGCGTGACGTTCCGGTCGGCAGCTCATTCTCCTCATCGTCCGAGCGACCGCGGATGCCGGGCCAGGGCTCTGGGTGCGTGCCCTCCACATGCTCGATGCGCTCCGCATAGCCGTTGTCTCCGGCTGCGTTGTGCTTCGTCTCCTCGGATTTACCCTTGTTGTCCGCCATGGTGTGTCCTCCCCATCAGGTGCCATCCGGCACACTTCGTGGCGGTAACGGTGGGACGTGTGCCGCGCGCTGACCACCCACAAGCGGCTTGCACAGCCCGTCCCCCTGCCTGCTCCACGAGCGCGAAAAAAGGTCGGCGGCCGTGGGCGTTCGCTGCTTAACTTGCTTCCAATGAACGACGACATGACACGCGAACGGCTTGCCCAGGGTGTGTCGGAGTTGGAGTCGCGCGTAGGCCCGCCGCTGCCGCTGGCGGAATCACTGCACAAGGCGCTCGACGGCGCCGTCTTTCCGCTGTCCGCGCAGCAGTTGACCTGGGTGGCCCGTGAGAACGAGGCCCCGGCCCTGGTGCTCTCGCTCCTGGGTTCGCTTCCCCGGGCCAGCTTCGGCTCCGTGGACGCGGTGGCCCGGGCGCTGGAAGGCGACCTGGAGGCCACGGTTCCGCAACAGTCGGCTTCTTCGCGCTGACACGACCCCTGGACGGAGAGGGCGTCTCCGGCAGGCGCGACGCGTCAGGCGTTTGCCCTATCCTGGTGGTGCGCGCGGTACCCAGCAGATCGCGAAGGGGGTGAGGCGCTATCCTAGGCCCTACCAGCCTGGCCCCCTTCATGGGACGCTGGCCAGGAGGAGCGTCATGAACCCGTCTGAACTCCCCGCGGTCCTCTACGTCGACGATGACGCGCTGAACCTCCGGGTCTTCGACGCGAACTTCGGGCAGCGCTTTCGCATCTTCCGCAGCTCCTCGCCCAGCGAGGCGTTGGCGCTCCTGGAGCAGCGCAGGGGCGAGATTGGCGTCATCCTCTCCGACCAGCGGATGCCGGGCATGACGGGCGTGGAACTGCTGGAGCGGGCGCGCACGATTGCTCCGGACGCCAAGCGCATGCTCGTCACGGCCTACGCGGACATGCAGGCCGTCATCGACGCCGTCAACCGCGGCCAGGTGACGCGCTACTTCGTCAAGCCGTGGGACCGGACGGAGCTCCAGGCCGCACTCGATGACGCGCTCAAGATTGCCCGGCTGGAGCTGCGCATCCGCGAGGTGGAAGGGCGCATGATGAAGTCCGAGCGTCTGGCCACCCTGGGACAGGTGACGGCGGGCATCGCGCACGAGCTGATGGGGCCGGTGGGCTACCTGTCGCAGAACGTGGCGTCGCTGCAGCGCGACCTGGGCAGCGTCATCCAGTACGTGTCGCGGCACCTGCAGACGGACCCCGACGCCGCCGTGGCGGAGACGGTGGAGGACCTGCCCGCCCTCATCAAGGACCTGGCGGACGGCGCCGAGCACCTGCGGCAGGTGGCGCTGGGGCTGCGAGCCCAGGCCCGCGGTGAGGACCTGGAGGCCACGGCGGACGTCGCGGAAGTGGTGTCCTTCGCAGTGAAGCTGGCGCGCGCCGAGGTGCGGGAGCGGGCGCGGCTGACGAGCAACGGCGAGCCCGTGCGCGTCACCTTCGGCCCGGTGAAGCTGTGCCAGGTGCTGCTCAACCTCATCGTCAACGCGGCGCAGGCCATGGGCACCACGGGTCGTCCCGGGCGCATCGAGGTCCGGTGGACGACGACTCCCGAGGACGTGGTGCTCACGGTGGCGGACAACGGCTGCGGCATTTCCATGGAGCTGCAGGAGCGCGTCTTCCAGCCCATGTTCACCACCAAGCCCGTGGGCGTGGGAACCGGACTGGGCCTGTCCATCTGCCGGGAGCTCGTCACGCAGTTCGGCGGCAGCCTCCGGTTGTCCTCCACGCCAGGGGAGGGCACCGAAATCGAAATCACCCTCCGGCGAGCCCCGCTCCCCTGAGCCCGAAGGCGTTGCTGAGCATGCGCCACACGCGGTGCAGCGTCTGCGTCTCGGAGGCGCGGATGGCCTCCACCAACACCGCGCGGCGCAGCGGGCCCTCCGCATTCTCTGGCGCGTACTCCACCACCAGCGCGTAACGGGGACCGGGGCGCTCCACCATGTGGACGGCCCGCACCGCGTCGAAGGGCACCACCGCCGCGCGAGTCGCCCCCGGTGACCAGGCCAGTTGCTCCAACCGCAAGGACTCGGTGCGGAAGTGCAGGACGAAGCGCCTGCGGCCCAGCCGGGACTCCAACTTGAGGGACAGACCCACCAGGGCCGCCGCGAGCAGGCCCAGGGCGAAGGCCGCCGTCGTTCCGTCCCGGACGCCCACCAGGACGGCGGCGCCCACCGCGCACCCCAGTCCTACGCCGATGAGCAGTCCAGGCAGGGCACGCCGCTCCCAGGGCGGCGGTAGGGATTCGCCCACCAGCCGGCCGCCGTCATAACGCAGGCGCACGTCGCCCAGCCGCCCGGGGACCCGGTTGTCCTGCAATGCGTCTTGAAAGCTCGCCACACCTTCAGCATAGCGGGCCTCAAATGCGGGCTTCGTAGTTGGAAGTGAGCTGTGCGAATCTCCGCGGCCATGGAGTTCCCGTTCGAAACCGGTGAGGGTGAAGGAGGGGAAGGGGGGACGCTCGCCTCGACGGTGCTGGTGGTGGATGACGAGCCCGTCGTGCTGGATATCTGCGCCCGCCTTCTGGAGCGAGATGCCGACCTGGTGGTGACGCTGGCCGCGAGCGCGGAGGAAGCCCTCCCGCTGCTGGCCGAGCAGCGCTTCGACGTCCTGGTGACGGACAAGAACCTGCCCGGCATGGGCGGCGTGGAGCTCATCGCCGAGGCGCGCCGTCTCCAGCCGTCCCTGGAAGCGGTGATGATTACCGGCTACGCCAGCTCCGAAAGCGTCGTCGCCGCCTTCGCCGCGGGCGCCAGTGACTACATCCTCAAGCCTTTTGACGACCTGCGGGTGCTGCGCGCCAAGGTGCGCGCGGCACTGGAGCGCCGGACGGCGGGCCTGCTCGTGCGGGAGCAGGCCCGGGAAGTGGCCCGCGAGGCCGCGGCCCTCCTGGCCTCCGGACAGGACGCGCCGGAGCTCGCCTACGAAGCCCTGGAGGCGGAGCTGCGAGCCTACGAGGAAGCGGTCCGCCTGGGCCTCAATGGCCGCGTGGCTGTCGTGGGCAGCGCGAATACCGTCACCGTTCTTCAGGACGCTGGCTTCGAGGCGGTGGAGCTGCCGCCCTACGCCCCCGAACTGGAGCGCGTGGACGTCGTCATCGTGGAGACGGGCGACCCTCAGTGGCGCACGCTGGCCGAGCGCCTCCAGCGCAGGCCGCCCGACGTGCTGCTGCTCGCCAGTCCCCAGGCAGACCTGGGGGATTTGCTGGAGGCGATTACGCTGCGCATGGACCTGGTGGGCTTCGGCACCAGCCAGGGCGCTGTCGCGCTGCCGGAGAAGGTGCGCATGTTGCTGCTGCGCCGGGGCGTGCAGCGGGCGCAAGATCGGCTCGCCGCGGCGCTCGCCGCCTTCCGGCAGAGCATCGCCGCGCCGTTGCCCTGAAGTACCCCGCAGAATCGTGAGCAGGAACGCGCGGGCCGCGCCTCGAAAGAGGCGCCGGGCCCCGCGGAGCGCCATCTCGCGCCGCCAGCAACTGGCCCGCAAAGCGAAACGCCCACCTTCTTTTCAGAAGGTGGGCGTCTCAGTGTGACCCTGCCGGGATTCGAACCCGAGTTTGAGCCGTGAGAGGGCTCCGTCCTAACCGCTAGACGACAGGGCCGATACTTGCTTCAACCGCTGCTAACTGCCCGCGATTTCTACCTTTTTTCGTCTGCCCTCGTCAACCCTTTTGTTTCGTCCTGCTCAGGTTGCTTCGGACCAACGAGCACTGCAACTGCGGGACTACGAGCTGGGGAACTAGGATTCGAACCTAGATAAGCAGAGTCAGAGTCTGCTGTCCTGCCGTTAGACGATTCCCCAAGGACCTGCTCGACCGCGGCGCTTCTCTACCAATACCACTTCGGGACTGCAACAACTTCGGTGCGACGTTTACTTCTTCCTGCTCTTCGTCGTCTCCGGCTTCTTGGCGGGCCTGGCTGCCTGCTGGGTCGGGACGATGTAGATGCGAACTTCGTCGTTCGCCTCGTAAATGTTCAGCCCCGCGAAGTTCTTCCCCGAGGGGTTGCTGATGTGAACCGCCTTGACGCCCGGCTGGTTCACGATCTGCCGGCGAGGGTAACCGCTCGTCGAGTAGACCGCGCGGTAGTACTCCAGCGTGCCATCGAAATCCCTGGGCGACCGGTAGCGATTCTCACCGACCCGCTTGGACCCATCCGGCAACTGAGCGCCATTGACGACTTCGGCGCCCGCTGAAACCGCCCAGAGCGCCACCAGCGCCGCTCCGAGCGGGCGCGCCTTATAGAAACCACGTTTCAGGCTGTCAAGGGCACGCATCATGGGTCCGAAAGATAGGGGCCTGCGCTGCTGACGTCCACCGCTACCTGCGCCTGATGGCTCAACCGCGCGTCAGCGCCGCGTCGATGCGCAGCAGGGATTCGTCGCGGCCTACCAGCACCAGCGTCTCGCCGATGCCCGGGCTGGTGGTGTTGCCGGTGAGTGCCACGCGGATGGGCTGCGCCACCTTGCCCATGCCGACGCTGGAGGCCTCGCTCACCTGCTTCACCACGCCGTCCAGCGCCTCCACCGACCACTCCGGCAGCGCGGCGAGCGTCTCGCGCACCTTGCGCAGCAGGTTGAGGGACTCTCCGGAGAGGTGCTTGGTGGCGGCCTTCTCGTCCAGGGTGATGCCGGAGCGGAAGTAGACGTTGGCCGCGGTGGTGGCGATGTCTTCCAGGGTGTTGGAGCGCTCGCGCAGCGTGCGCACCAGCGTCTCCAGCCGCGGGTCGCCCTTTGCCTGGATGCCCTTCGCCTCCAGGAAGGGGAGCAGCCGCTCCACCACGGTCTCCACCGGCAGCTGCTTCATCCACTGCTGGTTGAGCCACAGCAGCTTCTCCGGGTTCCACACGCCGGAGGTGGTGCCCACGTCGCTGAAGTCGAACCACTCGAGCATCTGCTCGCGGCTGATGACCTCGTCGTTGCCGTGGCTCCAGCCCAGGCGGATGATGAAGTTGAGCAGCGCCTCCGGCATGACGCCGTTGCGCTTGTGCACCATCACGTCCGCTTCCGGGTGCTTGCGCTTGGACAGCTTCTCGCGGTCCGGGCCCAGGATGAGCGGCAGGTGGGCGAAGTCGGGCGGCGTCCACCCCAGCGCCTGGTACAGCATGAGCTGCGGGAAGGTGGAGTTGACGTGCTCCTGGCCGCGCGCGACCAGGGTGATGTCCATCAGGTGGTCATCAATGACACACCCGAAGTTGTACACGGGGATGCCGTCCGCCCGCATCATGACCCAGTCATCCAGGTCGCTGTGCGTCTTGGTGATGGTGCCCAGCGCCTTGTCGGTGAAGGACACGGAACCGTCGCCCGCGGGCATCTTGAAGCGGATGACGGCGTCCGCGGCGTTGCGGCCGGCGGGGGGCTCGGTCCGCTCGCGGCAGGTGCCCGGGTACTTGAACGCGCCGCCCGCCTTCTCCGCCACCTGCCGCTGCGCGTCGAGCTCCTCCTTCGTGCAGTAGCACCGGTAGGCCTTGCCCTCGGCGATGAGCTGGTCGGCGTGCTTGCGGTAGGTGTCCAGCCGCTGCATCTGGAAGTAGGGGGCGTAGGGGCCTTCCTTACCGGGGCCCTCATCCCAGTCGATGCCCAGCCAGTTCAGTCCGTCCAGGATGGCCTGCACCGACTCCGGGGTGGAGCGGCCCTGGTCCGTGTCCTCCATGCGAAGGACGAAGGTGCCGCCCTGGCGCCGCGCCTGGAGAAAATTCATCAGCGCCGTACGGGCACCGCCAATGTGAAGGTAACCGGTAGGCGAGGGAGCGAAGCGGACGCGAAGGGCAGGAGGCATACGGGCGCGCGGATTAGCAGGGCGAGGATGGAGGGTCAACGCGGAGGGGCATTCCTGGAGTAAGTTGGATGGCCAGGGAGAACTCGTATGTCGATTCGTCAGGTAGTTCGCACGTTGCTCCTGGCTGTCCTCCTGGTGGGCGTGCCCGCGACCGCCACCACCCAGCTCCGCGTGTACCTGTCCGGGCTCGCGGTAGGCGCGGACACCGTGGTCCACGGTGTCGTCCGGCGCGTGGAGAGCCGCTGGAGCGGCGACAAGATGCGCATCCTCACCGACGTCGAAATCCAGGTGACGGAGTCGCTCAAGGGCCAGCCTGGGAGCACGGTGCTCGTCACCCAGCCCGGGGGCCGCATGGGGGACATTGGCCAGGTGGTGCACGGCCTGGCGTCCTTCACGCCGGGCGAGGAGGTGGTGGTCTTCCTGCAGAAGCGCGGCCCCCGTGCCTTCCGCGTCTCCGACATGGCGCAGGGCAAGTTCCAGGTGAAGCGTGAGGGAAAGACGGCGCTGGCCGTCCCGGAGCCCACCGAGTCGCAGCTGTTGGACCCCGTCACCCGAAAGCCGGCCGCGTCCGCGCTCCAGTCCATGACGCTTGCGGAGCTGAAGGCCGCCATCCGTGAAGCCCTTGGGGAGCAGACGCCGTGATGCCGCTCGCGCCCCTGATGCTGGCCCTGAGCCTGGGCCAGGTGGACCCCTACGTCCGCAGCCGTGTCGATGCGGGTGACACGGGCACGCAGTGCCTCTACTGGACGTCCAATCGCGTCGTCTGGAACCAGAGCACCTACGGCAACCCGGACACCGCGGGCGACTCCGAGTTCGACGCGATTCGCGCCTCCTTCCAGAGCTGGCAGAACATCTTCGCCGAGTGCGGCAACCTCACGTTGGTGGAAGGCCCGCGCGTGGATGAACGCCAAGTGGGCTACCGGCGCCAGGGAACCAATACCAACCTGGTGCTGTTCCGGACCCGGGACTGCAACTCCGTGGTGCCAACGAGCGATGCGTGCTGGGCCGACGACACGTGTGCCAACACGCATGACTGCTGGGATGACGACGACAACACCATCGCCATCACTCTCACCACGTACGACGAGCGCTCGGGCATCATCTACGACTCGGACATCTCCTTCAACGCGGCGCGCTTCTCCTTCACGACGGCGAACGGCGGCACGTGCTTCCCGCCGGTGACGACCCAGTGCGTGGCCACCGACGTGCAGAACACCGCCACGCACGAGGTCGGCCACCTCATCGGTCTGGACCACACGCGCGCCACCGGCTCCACCATGAATCCCAGCGCGCCGCCGGGAGAGGTGTCCAAGCGCGTGGTGGACTCGGGCTCGCGCGGCTTCGTCTGTGACGCCTACCCCCAGGGGCAGGCCAGCCAGTCGTGTCTCCACCCGGTGACGTCCATCGAACTGGGGCCCAAGGCTGGAGGCTGCTCCGCGGCGGGGCCGGGTGGGGCGCTGTCGCTGGTGGCCGTCTGGTCGCTGTGGCTGGCGCGCCGCCGCCGTCGCGAGGAGGCGGTCCAGTGAGGAAGGCGCTGGCGCTCGCGGCCGCGTGCCTGGCCACCTCCGCTCAAGCGCAGATGGAGGAGGAGCCGTCCTACCGCCGCACCGTGGTGCCCAGGCACCCGCTGTGCCTGGTGTGGCCGGTGCGTGAGTATGTCTACCACCTGGATGCGGCGGGCAGCGCGCGCACGCCTGGAGACTCCGAGGTGGCGGCCATCGAGGCGTCCTTCGACTCGTGGCGGAACATCTCCGACGGGTGCAGCGACTACCGGTTCACCCGGGGCGAGGACTGGCGAGCGCCCATCGCCGTGGGCTACGACGAGACGCGTCCCCGGGACAACTACAACATCATCACGTTCCGGGAGACGTCGTGCCACGAGGTTGCTCCGGCGGATGATGCGTGCTGGACCGAAGAGACGTGCGGCAACGTCTACCAGTGCTGGGAGCATCCGCCTGGGACCATTGGCCTCACCACGTCCACGTTCTCCTATCGGGACGGGCGGGTGTTGGACTCGGACATCGAGCTGAACGCGTCCCAGCCGGCACAGGGCTACGGCTTCCTCTTCACCACGGTGGACTCACCGGTGTGTGAAGGCGAGCCCTCGGTGGACTGCGTGGCCACGGACATCCAGAACACCATGACGCACGAGATTGGCCACGTGGTGGGGCTGGACCATGTCTTCGTCCCGGGCACCACCATGGAGGCCACCGCGCCGCCGGGGGAAACGCGCAAGCGCGTCATCGACTCGGGGTCGGCCGCCGGGTTCTGTGACATCTACCCGCGTCACCTGCCGCCCACTCAATGCTTCGTGCGGGAGGGCGCGGGGTTTGCCTTGAAGGCGGACGGCCGGGGAAGCGGCTGCGCGGCGGCGCCGGGACCGGTGGCGCTGGGGCTGGGGCTCGCCGCGCTCGTCCTGGCGCGTGTGCGGCGGCGTGCGGTCCGCGCTGCGGCGACCCTCCGGCGGGATTAGAGGTCCTGGCGTGGCCGTCGCATTCTTTGACCTCGACAAGACGCTCATCGCCGCCAACTCGGGCTCGCTGTGGATTCGCCGCGAGCTCGAGCTGGGGCACATCTCCCGCTTCCAGGCGCTGCGCGCCAGCCTCTGGATTGCGCGTTACCACCTGGGCTTCGTGTCCATGCAGGACGCCGTCGCACGCGCGATTGCCCAGCTCGCCGGTACGCCCGCGCAGCCGCTCCAGGAGCGCACGGCCGTGTTCTACGCGGAGCAGGTGCGGCCGCTCTATCGGCCCGGGGCCTGGGCCGTGCTGGACGCGCACCGGCGTGCCGGGGAGCGGCTCGTCCTGCTGACGTCGTCCACGGGCTACCTGTCGGAGCTGGTGGCGCGGGAGCTGGGACTGGACGCGGTGCTGTGCAACCGCTTCGAGGTCGATGGCGCGGGCCTCCACACCGGACGCGCCCTGGGCACCATCTGCTTCGGCGAGGGCAAGCGCGTCTGTGCCGAGGCCTATGTGCGCGAGGCGGGCGTGGCACTGTCGGCATGCGCCTTCTACACCGATTCGTATTCGGACCTGTCGGTGATGGAGGTGGTGGGGCGGCCCGTGGCCGTCCACCCGGACCACCGGCTGCGGCGCCACGCCCGGAAGCGGGGCTGGCCGGTGGTGGACTGGGGCGTGCCGCCCGGCGGGGATGTGCCGGCCGTTCCTCCCGCGCCTCCCGTGGTGCCCTCCACCGGACCCTGATGCGCGCTGGGGCCGGCGGGGGCGGTCAGGGATGCATCCTCAGCGGCGCGGTGCCACCAGGCGCATGCTGAAGGTGTAGTCCACGTTCACCGGGTAGCCCTTGTAGACGATGGGCTTGTAGGTCCGGGACGTGAGGGCATCGAGCACCGCGCGCTCCATGTGGGCCACGGACTTGATGGTCCGGCACTTCTCCACGCGGCCCTTCTGGGTGATGGTGCAGCGGACAATCATCACGCCGCTCGACTTCGCGGCCATCGCTTCGCGCGTGTAGATGATGTCCTTGCCCTGGTCCACCATCTCCGGGCGAGGCATGTCCTCGTTGTAGGGGAGCACGTCGCCCCGCGCGGAGGCCACCGCCGCGGTGGGGAGGACCGGCAGCGCGAGCCCGGTCGCCGAGCCCTTGGCCGGAGCCGCGTCGGCTGCCGCGGCCGTGGCGCCACCGACGGCCGCCGCGACAGGGAGCTCCGTGGCGGGCGAGGCCGTGGGGGCGAGCATCACCGGCGCGGACATGCCGCCCGGCGTGGCCACCGGCTCGACTTCCTCCGCCGTCTCATCCGCGCTCACGGAGGCCACCTCGACGTGCCGGCTGCCGCCCGCGCCGCCCCGGCGCTTCTGCAGCTTCTGCGACAGCACCACCTCGCCGGTACCGCCCGTGACGACGGTCTCCATCTGGTAGCCCTCCATCGCGAAGGTCAGCTCCACCGTGACGGAGCCATCCTGTCCCGACGGAATCTCCAGGGTGAACGGCGTGACGCCTCGCTCCTTGCCCCGGTAGAAGACGCGGGCGCCGGAGGGCTGGCTCATCAGCTTGAAGCGGACCTTGCCCGTGTTCACGGCGGCAGCGGGTTCGGCGGCCGGCTCCGCGGCGGGTGCGGCGGCGACAGGCGCCGGGGCCTCTGCCTGGGGCGCAGAGGCCGGTGGTGCCGCATCCTTGTTCGACATGAAGAACACCGCGCCGCCCGCGATGAGGCCCGCCAACACGAGGCCCCCCACGCCACCCGTGAGCAGCGTGCGCTGCCGGGCGCGCTTGACGTCCCGGGGCACCTCCACGCTGATGTCCACCGCCAGCGTGTCGCCGGATTCGGTGTTGTTGCCCACGTTGGAGAACAGCGCGGGGGACGGGTAGGGGCCCGTCGTCGTCGCGCCGCCGGGCCGCTTGAAGATGCCGCTGTTGCCGCCCGCGGCCATGCTCGCTTCGCGCAGGCCCTCCAGCAACTCGTCCATCGTCTGGTAGCGCCGCGCCGGGTCCTTCTCCAGGCAGCGGCGGACCACCGCCTCGATTTCCGGCGGGATGTGGAGGTCCGGCCGTACCTGCTGGAAGGTGGGTGGGGCTTCCTTGTAGTGGGCGAAGATGAGCTCGATGTGGTCGCGCGCGATGAACGGCGGACGCCCCATCAGCATCTGGAAGAGCACGATGCCCAGCGAGTACACGTCGCTGCGTGCGTCGGTGGCGTTGCGCGCCTGCTCGGGCGCCATGTACTGCGGCGAGCCCAGGAACGTGCCGTTCTGGGTGATTTCAGGAGAGAGCTGCCCCTCCTGGGGCGCCGCCACCGACTTCACCAGGCCGAAGTCCAGCACCTTGACCAGGTCCTGATCCTGCTCGTTGAGGAGCATGATGTTGGCCGGCTTCAGGTCGCGGTGGATGATGCCCTGGCTGTGCGCCTCGCGCAGCGAGCGGCAGATCTGCTGGGTGATGGCGATGGCGCGAGACCACGCCAGCGGGCCGACCTGCCCCAGCACCTGGGCCAGCGTCCGGCCGTCCAGGTACTCCATGGCGATGTAGAAGATGCCGTCGTCCGTCTGCCCGTAGTCGATGACGGTGACGGTGTTGGGATGGCGCAGCTTGGACGTCAGCGACGCCTCGCGCAGGAAGCGCTTCTGGAAGCCAGGGTCCCGGCTGCTGGGGAAGCTGGGGTTGAGTACCTTGAGCGCCACCACGCGCTCGAGCGGCGCCTGCAGGGCCCGGTAGACCTTGCCCATGCCCCCGATGCCCAACGGTTCCAGGATGCTGAAGCGGCCGTTCAGATTCCGCCCGATGAGAGGATCCGTGCCCGTTCCAGTGGGTGCCTCGGGATTCGGCGAGTCGCCCTTGATCATTCGTAGCCCCAGACTGCAAGCAACATCGGTTCTCCAGAAGTGTCGCCGCACTTCATCAAACCATACCTGCCGAGCGCTACGCACCAGCGGGCTGTCCGATCCAGCACGTCTGATGCCTTCCGTTGCCGCCATCACTCGCCGATCGTGTGAGAGTGAATGCCGGTTAGCCCGCATTGACGCTTCTTTGTCGGACAGACTAGCGTGCTCCAATCCCGCGCTTCAGTGACAGGCGGGAGTTCCCCTGATGGCAGACACACCAGACAATTCCGTGGTCGCGCAGTCGCGCCGTCTCTCTGTCGAGGAGCGGCTGAGCCAGCTCGAGGAGGAGCAGGCCCAGCTGCGCCAGGAGCTGGCGTCGCTGGCGGGCGAGCTGCGACTTCCAGGGATGTACCTGGCGGTGGACGCGGCGGGGACCAGCGCGCTGATGGACGCGGAGACGGTGCAGGAGGTGGTGCGGCTGGTGGAGCTGGAGCCGCTGCCCGGTGCGCCCGCGCACGTGGCGGGGACCTTCGTCTACCGGGGCAGCCCGGCTGTCGTCGTGGACCTGGCGGCGCTCCTGGGGGTGAAGCGGGAGGCCTCCCTGGATGCGCACCTGGTCGTCTGCGGCGGCGGTGCGCGGACGGTGGCCGTGCTGGTGGACCGCGTGCGCGACCTGGTGGAGTCCCCGGTGCTGGTGGACGGGACGCCGGATGGGACGTCGCCGCTGCCGTGGGATGCCAGCGGGCTGATGGCGGGGCTGTGCCGGACGCCCGAAGGCGTGCGCCCGTTGCTTCGGACGGCCGCGGTGCTCGTGGGGCCGGAGGCGCCGTGAGCGAGGGCGTGCTCGACGACGCGACGCTGGCCCGGGTCGAGGACGTCCTCCAGTCGGCCTGTGGGGTGACGTTGGCGCGCAGCCTGCGCCGCTCGCTGGAGACGGCGCTGAGCCGGGCCGCGCGTTCGCGAGCCCTGGAGCCCGACGCCTTCCTGCGCAGGCTGCTGGTGCGCGAGGCCGCGGCGGTGGAGTGCTTCATCGAGCACGCCGTCATTGGCGAGACGTACTTCTTCCGTCACCCGGAGCACCTGCGCACCCTGGCGCGTCTGGCACAGGCGCACCCGGCCCCGTGCTTCCAGGTGTGGAGCGCGGGCTGCGCCAGCGGCGAGGAGCCCTACAGCATCGCCATGGCCTTGATTGCGGAGGGCTTGCCCGAAGGTCGCTTCCGCGTACTGGCGACGGACGTGTCGGGCCGGGCGCTCCAACGCGCGCGGGAGGGCGTGTACGGCCCGTGGTCCCTGCGCCGCATCGAGCCGGAGCAGGAGAAGCGCTTCCTGGTCGCCAACGGCGACGACTACGCCGTCATCCCCCAGGTCCGGCACGCCGTGGAGTTCCGGCGTCACAACCTGGCCGTGGATCCGCCGCCCTTCATGGGCCTGGGCGCCATCTTCTGCCGAAACGTGCTCATCTACTTCCCGACGGAGCTCGCGCGGGAGGTGCTGAAGCGCTTCATCTCCGCGCTGGCCCCCGGTGGGCTGCTCTTCGTCTCTCCGGCGGAGGTGCCGCTGACCAACGGCCTGGGGCTGGAGACGGTGGACGCCGAGGGCAGCGTGGCGCTTCGGGTCCCCGCGCCGGGCGCGCCTCGCGCGGCGACGCCGCTTCCTCGCCTGGGGATGGGCCGCAATCAGGTGGCCTCGCCGGTGCCTCCAGCCGGGTGGCCTCAGGCGCTGGACGATTCAAGGGCGCGCCGCGCGCGCGCGCCGGCTTGGGGCACAAAGCCACCGACAAGCGAAGGGCCTCTGACATCCGGCACGTCCCCGGAGGACTCCCGTGTCGGTTCGGTGTCCGGCCGCGCGGCGTCGGGTCCTGCGGGAGCGTCTTTCCGTTCAGCTTCGTCCGCCGCAGGGGATTTCGCCGCGACGGGGGCGTCGCGCGGGGCGGAGGCGCCTCCAGCGCTGAGCGAGCCCGGGACGTCGCGCCCCGCGTGGGCCGCGCCAACGCCGGACGCCGCCACTCCGGCCGTGCCGCGGTCCGTGGCCGTGGATGCGCTCGCCGCCGAAGAGGTTCCTGCCCTGGAGCGCGCCATCATCGCGGCGCGCGCGGGACACTTCGAGGAGGCGGAGGCGCTGGCGCGCGAGGCCGCGAAGGCGCTCGTTCCCGAGGCGTACCTGCTGCTCTCCATGGTGGCCGAGGTTCGTGGCGACCTGAATGGGGCCGTGGAAGCGGTTCGCAAGGCGCTGTACCTGGAGCCCCGGTTGGCGCTGGGGCACGCCACGCTGGTGGCCCTCTATGGGCGCATGGATCGGCCCGAGGACGCGGAGCGTGCGCGGCAGAACGCCCTGCGCGCGCTGGATGGACTGGATGATGAACACCCGCTGCGTGGGGTGGAGACGATGACGGCCGGCGGCCTGAGGCAGGCCCTGGCGCCAGTCGAGCAGGCTGGCTGGCTTGGAGTGCGCTGAGAGGCGCGCGCTCCGCACGAGGTGGGAGGCAACGTGGACGTCAAAGGGACGCACCTGACACCGCCGGGCCGCGCGCCGGGGACCAGGCTCAGTCTGCGGATGAAAATCCTCGCGCTCACCGGGGCGACGGGGGGGCTGGTGGCCGTCATCCTCATCACCACGACGTGGATGCAGATGGGCGACGCGCTTCGCAACGACCTGTCCCGCCGCGCCAACTCGGTGAGCGTGGAGCTGGCGAAGACGCTGGCGCCCATGCTGAGCACGAAGCGCGACCCGGAGCGACTGCAGGAGTTGGTGCAGGGCGCGCTGAGCCTGGGGCCCGAGGTCGCCTATGTCCGTGTCCATGATGCGGACGGCGTCCTCCTGGGCGAGGCCGCCGCGGAGCGCTACGTCGGCGAGGCGCAGGCTCCGGCCTCCGTCGAAGGCGATGCCTCGGTGCTCCGCCGCAGGTCCGTGAAGGGAACGGGCCTGGTGGAGACGACGACGCCCGTGCTCGCGGCCGGCTCCACCGCGCACCTGGGCACCCTCCAGCTGGCGCTCCACGAGGAGGGGCTGAGCCAGACGCTGCGGGAGGCCACGCGCTTCACGGCCATCATCAGCCTGCTCGTGCTGGTGGCCTGCATGGTGGCGGCATGGCTGGTGTCCGGGATGCTCGTGGTACCGCTGGAGCGGCTGGCGCGCGCGGCGGCGGGTATCGCGGCGGGGGACCTGCGCCAGCAGGTGGACCTCCAGGGCTCGGATGAGATTGGCGACGTGGCACGCAGCTTCGCGGTGATGACGGACGCGCTCTCCCACCTGCTGCAGGACCTGCGCGGCGCGGCGGCGGAGATGGAGCGCGAGGCGGCGGGTGTGCTGGCCACCTCCACGCAGCAGTCGGCCATGGCCCACCAGCAGGCCTCCGCCATCAATGAGACGAGCACCACGGTGGCGGAGATTGCCCAGACGTCCAAGCAGGCCACGGCCTACGCGGACTCGGTCATCTCCCAGACGCAGAAGTCCGAAACCCTCAGCGCGGAGGGGCAGCAGGTCGTCAGTGAGAGCGTTGCCGGCATGGAGAAGCTGGGCGAGCAGGTGAAGGCCATTGCCCTGTCCATCACCGACCTCAGTGAGCGCACGATGCAGATTGGCGACATCATCGGCACGGTGAAGGACGTGGCCGAGCAGTCCAACCTGCTGGCGCTCAATGCCTCCATTGAAGCGGCCAAGGCCGGGGAGCATGGCCGGGGCTTCGCGGTGGTGGCCACGGAGATGCGCACGCTGGCGGAGCAGTCCCGCATCGCCGCGGAGCAGGTGCGCGGCCTGCTCAACGAAGTGCAGAAGGGGACGAGGCAGGCCGTCAGCGCCACGGAGGAAGGCAGCCGCCGGGCGCAGGCGGCCATGGAGCTGGCTCGCGAAGCGGGGACGACCATCCTGGGCCTGTCGGAGGTCATCCGCGAGTCGTCGGGCGCGGCACGGCAGATTGCCGGCAACACGCGTCAGCAGACCATTGGCGTGGAGCAGATTTCCACGGCCATGGGTGAGCTGACATCCGCCATGGGAGACTCGGTGGAGAGCACCCGGCGCATCGAACAGGTGTCAGGCAATCTGACCAATCTCTCGAAACGGTTCTCGGACCTGGTGGGTAGGTACCAGTTATGAACGCAAAGGTGCTCATCGTCGAAGACACGAAGACCATCACCAACCTTCTTCAGGTGTACCTGATGGGGTGGGGGTTGGAGTTCTTCGACGCTCCGAATGGCGCGATTGGACTGACCAAGGCGCGGGAGCTCAAGCCGGACCTCATCATCTCCGATGTGCAGATGCCGGAGATGGACGGCTTCGCGCTGTGCGCGGCGATCCGTGCGGACCGGCAACTTCACGACACCCCTTTCATGATGCTCACGTCGCTGAAGGACGACGCGAGCCGGCAGAAGGGCAAGCTGGTGGGCGCCAGCGCCTTCCTCAACAAGCCGGTGTCCGTGGACGACCTTCGTTCGAAGGTGCGCGACATCCTGAAGCTCCCCGCGACCCGGTACTGAGCGCATGTCGAAGGAGGACGCCAAGATTGATTACACCGGGCTGCGACGCCAGCTCACCGAGGCGCACTCGCTGCTGGACGGCAAGCAGGGGGTGAGCCCTGAGAAGCGTCGCGAGGTGCTCAGCGCCCGTGCCCGGGCCCTGGCCGAATCCCGCCACGAGGAGCGCCAGGAGGTGCTCTCCGTGCTGGCCTTCCAGGTGGGCGGCGAACGCTATGCGGTGCGAATCGAGCACGTGGACCACGTGATTGAAGCGCGCGGCATCGCCTCGCTGCCCGGTGCTCCCCGGCACGTGCTGGGGGCGCTGGTGAGCCGCTCGCGCGTGGTGCCGGTGTTGGACCTGCGCCAGCTCCTGGGGCTGGAGGGGGGCGGCATGTCGGACCTCAGCAAGGTGGTGGTGGTCGAGGCGGATGACAGTGAAGAGGGGTTCGGGCTGGCGGCGGAGTCCGTCGAAGGACGCAAGGAATTGCCGAAGGCGGAGCTGTCCCAGCCTCCGCCCGGGCCCTTCTTGTTCCTCACGCCGGACCGGCTGACGGTGTTGGACCTGGAGCAGCTCGGGGGCCCGTCCGCCACGCGGCCCGAAGGGGAGTAGGCACGCGCCATGGATCCTCAGCTCTTGCGCAGCATCTGGCCGGTGTTCTCCGCGGAGACGCGCGAGCAGATTCAAGCCATCGGGTCGAAGGTGTTGGGGCTGGAGGGCCCGGCGCAGGGGCGCGAGCCGGACCTGCTCCCGTCGCTCAAGCGGCTGGTCCACAGCCTCAAGGGCTCCGCGGCCAGCCTGGGCCTGGACGACATCGAGCAGGTGGTGCACGCCATCGAGGACGGGCTGGCCACCTTCAATCAGGAGGAGCGGCTGCCCCGCGACACGGTGGAGGCCATGCTGCGCGGCCTCTCCGCCATCGAAGGCGCCATGGCCCGTGGCGACGCCGGACAGTCGCCCGTGGTGGAAGGACTGTCCTCGCTGCTGGCCGCCCTGGGCCACGAGTCCGCGGAGGCCGTCCCCCAGACGGCGGCCTCGGGCGCGGCCGCGCAGGGGCTGGAGGTGCTGGACCTCCTCGAAGCGGGGTTGAGCGCGCTGTGCTCGCCGGATGTGCCGGACCGGGCGGCGGTGGTGCGCACGGCGGTGGAGCGGGCCCGCACGTTGAAGACGTCCGCCGAGTCCGCCGGGGCGCAGAAGGTGGCCACGCTGGCGGAAGCCGCGGCGCTGGGCTTCACGCGCATGGAGCCGGGCGGTGACTCCGCGGGGCTGGCCGCATCGGACGTGGCTGGCACGCTGGTGGACCTGCGGACGGCGTTGGAGGCCGAGGGTGGAGCAGGGGCGGTGGCTCGCGCCGTCCATTCGCTGCGCGCGTCGCCGTCTCCCGCGCCCTTGGATGGCGCGGCGGCGCAGGGGCCCGCGGGGGCTGCGGCCACGACGGAGTCCCGCGGACCGGCGGACCAGACGGTGCGCGTGTCGGTGAAGACGCTGGAGTCCATCGCGCTCCAGGTGGAGCTGCTCCTGGCCGGACGCGCGCAGCAGACGCGGCGTGGCGCGGCGCACCGCGTGTTGATGGACGGCATGCGCGAGGTGCTGATGCACCTGGAGCGCGCGTCGTCGCAGCTCGCGATGGCGGGCGGCGGTCCCGCGCTGGAGCCGCTCCGCGCGGGCGTGACGCAGATGCGCGGACTGCAGAAGCAGCTCCTGGAGCTGACGAAGGAGTCGCACCGCGACGGTGAGCAGCTCACGCTGGTGGCCCAGGTGGCGCGCGATGATTTGCGCGACCTGCGCATGGTGCCGGCCTCGCAGGTGCTGGAGCCGCTGCGGCGCACCGTGCGCGAGACGTCCGCGCGGCTGGACAAGCAGGTGACGCTGGAGCTGTCGGGTGGCGAGGTCCGGTTGGACCGGCGCATCCTCGACGCGCTGAAGGACCCGCTGCTGCACCTGGTGCGCAACGCCATCGACCACGGCCTGGAGTCCACCGAGGAGCGGCGGGCCGCGGGCAAGCCCGAAGCGGGGCGCCTGACGGTACGGGTGGAGCCTCGGGGCTCGCGCATCGCGGTGGTGGTGGAGGATGACGGCTCCGGCTTGTCGCCCAGCCGGGTGCGCGCCACGGCGGTGCGGCGGGGGCTGCTGCCGGCCGATGAGGCGGAGAAGCTGTCGGACGCGCAGGCGGCGAGGCTCATCTTCCAGCCAGGCTTCTCCACGCGGGAGCAGGTGTCCGCGACGTCCGGGCGGGGCGTGGGCCTGGATGTGGTGCAGGCGACGGCGCAACGGCTCCAGGGCTCGGTGGACGTGGCCTTCACGGCGGGCCGGGGCACGCGCTTCACCGTGGACCTGCCGCTGACGCTGGCTGCGGCGCTGGGGTTGCTCGTGCGCACGGGCACCACGGTGTCCGCCATTCCCTCCGACAGCGTGAATCGCATCCTCCGGCTGAACCCGGACGACGTGGGCACCGTGGCGGGCCGCGTGGTGGCGCGGCTGGATGGGGAGCAGCTCACGTTCCTGCCGCTGGCGGAGGCCATTGGCCTTCCCCGGCTGCCGCTGGCGCTGGACTCCGGGAACGTGCAGGCCGCCGCGCTGCTGACGGTGGGCGAGGACAAGGTGTTGTTCGCCATCGACGAGGTGGTGGGGCAGCAGGAGATTGTCGTCCGCTCGCTGGGACGCCACCTCAAGGGCGTGCGGCACCTGGCGGGCGCGGCGGTGCTGGACGACGGCCGCGTGGTGCCGGTGCTCAACGCCGCGGAACTGGTGCGCGCGGCGCGGCCAGAGACGCGCTCGGTGGCTCGCGAGACGGCGCGGCCTCGCATCCTCGTGTGTGACGACGCGCTCACCACGCGCTTCGCCATGAAGTCGCTGCTGGAGATTGCCGGCTACCCGGTGGTGACAGCGGCGGACGGTGAAGAGGCGTGGGGCATCCTGGAGCGCACGCCCTGCCAACTGGTGGTCAGCGACTGGCAGATGCCCCGGCTGGACGGCGTGGGGTTGGCGCGGCGAATCAAGTCGCACCCGCAGCTGCACCGCACGCCCATCATCCTGGTGACGTCGCTCGACAGTCCCGAGGACCGCGCCGCCGGTCTGGAGGCGGGCGCGGACGGGTACCTCGTCAAGCGCGAGGTGGAGCGAGGCCGCCTGCTGGAGCTGGTGCGCCAACTGCTGCCCGTGTCCTGACGGCGCCGCGCCTCACGCGTCGCGAGGCGCCACGGGCACGGTGTCATCCACCGGCAGGTGGACCACCCAGCCGTTGCCGGTCTCCTCCGGCAACGAGAGGCCACCGCGCAGCCGCTGCGTCAGGTGCCGCAGCAGCGTGACAGTCTTCTCCGGCAGCGCCTTGCCGCCGCGGATGTTGACGCGCAGCTGCCACACGCCCGCGTCCCCCACTGCTTCCACGCGCACCGCCGTAGGCGCGCCCGACGCCGCCACCGCGCGGGCCAGCGCGCGCACCAGCAGCTCCACGTCATCGCGGGAGCCCGGAATGGCCACGGGCCGGTCCGGGAGCGTCATCGTCGTGTCCACGGCGCGCTGGCCGCGCGCGGCGGGGATGAAGGCCGTGCGCAGCAGGGGGCGCAGGTCCTCCACGCCCTCGTCCTGCACCTTCGCCAGCCGGCGCTCGATGATGGCGCTCTGGTCGTCCGCCGAGCGGCGCAGCCGCTCCAGGTAGCGCTGGATGGGGGCTGTCAGCCCGCCCGCCGTTCCCTTCAGCATCATGTCCACGTATCCCTTGATGACCATCAATGGTGTCCTGAGGTCGTGTGACGCCCGGGAGCGCCGGTGCTCCTGGTTCACCACCCGCCGTTCCAATCGCCGCTGCGTCTTCAGCAGTTGCACGTGCCGCGCCGCCGCGTCCGACTCCCGGGCATGCGCCGCGAGCAGCACGGCGCCGAACGCCGACATTTGCGCGAGCACCCGCGCATCCTGGCTGGTGGGCCGTTCGGGCCACACCACCAGGGCCGGCCGACGCCGCATCCTTCCCAGGGCGCGCGTGGCCGTGACGACTCCTGTCGCCGCGACACAGACGCGTCCGTCATAGAAAGCCGCTCCGGAAGCCCCCGTCATCCGCTGGGCCTCGCGTACCAGGGACTCCAATCCCGCACGAGCACCACAGCGGAAGGCACGCTCGGCAACCTCCACGAGCGCCTGTTCCACCCCTGCATCGGACTCGCTGCCGATGCGCCACCCCGTCCAAGCACCTGCCAGCACGCGGGAAGGTATGGGCACGCCACGCACGCGCCGCAACACTGCCCAGGGAGGGCGCCGGACGCCCGCGAATCGGAAATCCTTTTCCCTTCAGGGCGTGTGAGCCCCCCACTTTTTACCGTCAGGGGGTACGGAGGCGCCGCGCAACCCCGCTCAACTCCTAAGAAACAGCTCCTGGCCAGGCACTTGCTAACGGCATCCGTCACGGGTGGCGGAAGGGGCGAATGGGGACTCTCGATTACTACGCGGCGATCGCTCGACTTGCACCAGGCGGACTGGCGCGCAGCGCTGTGCGGCGTGTCCAAGGTGTGGCGCGGCAGGCGCTCTATCGTCGGCGCGAGCGCGCGGACGAGGTGCAGCTCCTCGAGTGCTACGGCGCGACGGATGGCGTGGAGCTGGTGGAGCTGGCGCTGGGCCAGCGCAGCTCACGCATCTGGTGTGAAGTCTCTCAGCGCGCGTCGGTGCTGGAGGCGCTCGCCTCGGTGCCCGGCGGCCTGGAGCGCGCGCGGGCCCGTGCGCAGGCCGCGCTTCGCCAGGAGTGGGACGTCTTCGGCACCCCGGTGGTTTTCGGCGAGGGCCGTCCCGTGGACTGGTCCCTGGATCCGGTGAGTGGTCACCGCTATCCGGTGGAGCCCGTGGAGCGCCTGTCGCTCGCCGTGGCGGGGAGCGACCCGAAGTACCCGTGGGTGATGGGGCGGCTCGACAGCGTCGTGGCGCTGGGCCAGGGCTACTGGGTGGAGACGGCCGCTGACGTGCGCGCGCGGCTGGCGGATGCCTTCGTGGCGCAGGTGTTGGACTTCCTCCAGGCGAACCCCGTGGGGCAGGGCGTGCACTGGACGTGCCCCATGGAGGTGGCGCTGCGCGCCGCGAACCTGGCGCAGGCGCTGGCCATGTTCTCCACCGCGCCCGCGGTGACCCGGCCGGACTTCCTGGTGCCGGTGCTGAGCGCGCTGGCCGAGCACACCGCCTGGGTGGAGGCCCACCTGGAGGACCGCGGCGCGGTGCCCAACAACCACCTGGTCTCCAACTACGTGGGTCTGTTGGTGGTGGGCCTGCTCTTCCCGGAGCTGCCCGGCGCGTCGCAGCAGGTGTCGCTGGCGGTGGGGGGGCTGCGCGAACAGATGGAGAAGCAGGTGCACCTCGAGGGCACGTCCTTCGAGGGCTCCATTCCCTATCATCGCCTGTCGGTGGAGCTGTTCACGCTGGCGTACCTCGCCGCGCGCGGCGCGGGTGTGCCACTGGGGCCCAAGTACGAGTCCCGGCTGCGTCGCATGTTCCACGCCGTGCGCGCGTGGTGTTCCGAGCGGGGCCTGGCGCCACAGATTGGCGACAATGATTCCGGCCGCGTCTTCCCGCTGCGCGATCGCGAGGACAACGCGCACGGCTATCTGGTGGGCCTGGGCGCGGCGCTCTTCGGCGATGCGGGCCTGGGCGGCGGCGAGTTCGTGGACGAGGCCGCGTGGCTGCTGGGGCGCGCCGGGCAGGCGCGTTTCGCCGCGCTCGCGCCCGCGCCAGAGCCCGTGTCGGTGAGCTTTCCGGAGGGTGGTTTTCACATCTTGCGCGGCGCGGGTGTCGTCATCACTGTCAGCGCCGGCAAGCAGGGACAAGGCGGTGTCGGGGGGCACAGCCACAACGACAAACTTTCTTTCGAACTCCACGTCGACGGGCGTCCCGCCATCGTGGATCCGGGCACCGGCACCTATACGCGAGAGCCCGCGTTGCGGAACTGGTTCCGCGGAACGGCCGCGCACAACACGGTGCAGGTGGATGGCGCGGAGCAGGCGCCCCTGGATGAGGCGCGGTTGTTCGCGCTGCCGGAGGAGGCTCGGGCGCGGGTGGTGGCCTTCCTGCCGGGGAAGTCAGTGGACAGGCTGTTGGTGCGGCATGACGGCTACCGCCGGCTGCCCGCGCCGGTGGGAATCGAGCGCACGTTCCGGCTGGACCGGGGCGAGCGCGCTCTGGCCGGACGTGACCGCTTCGTGGGCACGGGCCGGCATGACGTGGTGGGCAGATTCCATCTGCCAGATGAACAGGCGCGAGTGGTGTCGCCTCAGGTGCAGGTCCTGTCACGCGCGGGTCGTGTGATGGAGGAGCCGGTGTCGTTCGAGCCGCTCGTGGTGGAGCTGGGGCCGGAAGGGGCCCCGCTCGCCTGGGTGGTGCTGGAGAAGGGACTGACGGCGCGGTTGGTGCCGTCGAAGTATTCGCCAGGGTACGGGCGGGTGGTGCCGTCGCTGGCGGTGGAGTTCCGGGGGCAGGTGACGCCTCCGGCGTGGTTGAGGTGGGTGGTCGTTTTCCGCTGAGTGTCGGGTCGGGGCGTGACCGTCTTAACGGCACGTCGCATCAGGAGAGGTGAGGACGATGAGGGTGATGGTGAGCAGCCCGCTTCTGGATCGCATCAAGAAGCGGGACGCGAGGGTGGGTGTGGTCGGGCTTGGCTATGTCGGTCTTCCGCTGGGGATGGCGTTCGCGGAGGCGGGCTTCCCCGTCATGGGGCTCGACGTCGACAAGCGGAAGATCGACAAAATCGAGAAGGGGGAGAGCTACATCAAGCACATCCCCGGCGCTCCGCTGGCGGAGCTGAGCAAGTCGGGCAAGCTGAAGGCCACCACGGACTTCGCCAAGGCGAAGGACATGGACTGCGTCATCATCTGCGTGCCCACGCCGCTCACCGCGTCGCGTGAGCCGGACATGAGCTACATCATCCAGACGGGTGAGGCGCTCGCGCCGCACGTGCGTCCTGGACAGCTCTTCATCCTGGAGTCCACCACGTACCCGGGGACGACGGAGGAGGTGCTCAAGCCGCTGCTGGAGAAGAACGGCCTCAAGGCAGGCAAGGACTTCTACCTGGCCTTCAGCCCCGAGCGCGAGGACCCGGGCAACAAGAGCTTCAACACCAAGACGATTCCGAAGATTGTCGGTGGCTACTCGCCCGAGTGCTCCGAGATGGCCGCGGCCCTCTACGGCAGCGCGCTGAAGGAAGTGGTGCCGGTGTCCTCCACCCGCGTGGCGGAGCTGACCAAGCTGCTGGAGAACATCTTCCGCTGCGTCAACATCGCCATGGTCAACGAGATGAAGATGCTCTGCGACCGCATGGGCGTGGACGTGTGGGAGGCCATCCAGGCCGCGAGCACCAAGCCCTTCGGCTTCATGCCCTTCTACCCGGGCCCGGGCCTCGGTGGGCACTGCATCCCCATCGACCCGTTCTACCTGACGTGGAAGGCGCGCGAGTACGAGTTCCACACCAAGTTCATCGAGCTGGCCGGCGAGGTGAACTGGCAGATGCCGTACTACGTGGTGCAGCGCACGATGGAGGCGCTGAACAAGAACAAGCAGACGCTCAACGGCGCGAAGGTCCTCTGCCTGGGGGCGGCGTACAAGAAGGACATCGACGACATGCGTGAGAGTCCGTCGCTGCGCGTCATGACGCTGCTGGCGGAGAAGGGCGCGGAGCTGTCGTACCACGACCCGTACGTCCCCGAGCTGCACAAGGGCCACGGCTTCAACATGGAGATGAAGTCCGTGCCGCTGAAGCCGGAGACGCTGGGCCAGTACGACGCGGTCCTCATCCTCACGGACCACTCGGACATCGACTACGCCATGTTGGTGGACCGCGCGAAGGTCGTCGTCGACACGCGCAACGCCACCAAGGGTGTCAGCAAGGGTCGTGAGAAAGTGACGAAGGCCTGACAGTCATTCGCCGCCCGCCCGGAAACCGACCCTCCGTGCGGGGGGCCCCTCGTTCACGGATTCCGCCTTCGCGGCATCCGTGAGCGTGGAGCTGCTCGTATCGTGGAAGGGATGGGCTAGTGTCGGGGCCGTGCAATCCCTCCTTCGAACCGTGTTTCCCCTGCTGGCACTCTCGGCGCTGCTGACGGCGGCGGCGCCCGTGCCGGATGCGCGCGTGAAGCTGCTCGAGGCGATGTCCGCTGAGCTGGCGCGCAACCACCAGCAGCTGAAGATGCAGAACCACGAACCCCCGTATTTCATGAGCTACCAGCTCAAGGACTACGAGCAGCACGCGATTTCCGCGCGCTATGGGGCGCTGTTCATGGACGACGGCTACCGTGAGCGGAAGCTGTACGTGGACGTGCGCGTCGGTGATTACGACTTCGACAGCTCGGTGGCGGAGGGGCTGGAGTTCAGCTTTTCGACCAAGGGCACCAGCTACGTGTCGCGCAAGGAAGGGCCGCTGGACGACTCGCCGTTGGCGCTGCGCACCTCGCTGTGGCTCATCACCGATGAGAAGTACAAGTCCGCGCTGTTCCAGTACCTGAAGAAGAAGGGCGAGAACGTCTACGCGGTGGAGGACCCGAAGCGTCCGCCGTCCTTCACGCGCGAGAAGCCGGTGAAGCACGTGGAGCCGCCGGTGGAGGCTCCGTTCGACCGCGAGCGCTGGGTGAAGGTGGCCCGCGACGTGTCGGCGCGCTTCAACGCGCACCCGGAGCTGTTCGACTCGGAGGTGCGCGTCACCAAGGACAAGGTGACGCGGCTGTTCGTGTCCTCGGAAGGCAGCCGCATCATCACCGAGGAGACGCTGTACGGCCTGCATGTCTCCGCCGTCACCCGGGCGCCGGACGGGCAGCTGCTGGACAACTCGCGCAACTTCTATGTGCCCACCGAAGCGGGGCTGCCGGACGTGGCGCGCCTGAACAAGGCGGCGGATGACGTCATCCAGGAGCTGCTGGCCCTGCGCGCGGCGCCCGCCATCGACCCGTACACGGGGCCCGCCATCCTCGCGCCGGAAGCGGCCGGGGTGCTCTTCCACGAAGCGGTGGGGCACCGGCTGGAGGGAGACCGGCAGGAAGGTGACAACGAGGGCAAGACGTTCAAGGGCCAGGTGGGCAAGCAGGTGCTGCCGTCGTTCATCTCCATCCACGACGACCCGACGCGGCGCGTGCTCCAGAACGAGCCGCTCAACGGCTACTACCTCTTCGACGAGGAGGGCGTGCGCGGCCAACGGGTGACGCTGGTGGAGAAGGGCGTGCTGCGCAACTACCTCCAGGGGCGCCGGCCAGTGGAAGGCTTCCTCCAGTCGAACGGCCACGGCCGCAGCCAGGGCAACCTGAAGCCGGTGGCGCGCATGGCGAACCTGATGGTGGAGAGCACGAACGGCGTGAGCGACGCGGAGCTGAAGAAGCGTCTGATTGCCGAGGCGAAGCGTCAGGGCAAGCCGTTTGGCCTCATCATCCGCGACATCACGGGGGGCAACACCAACACGTCTGGCTACGGCTACCAGGCCTTCAAGGGCGTGCCGCGCATGGTGTACCGGGTGGATGTGAAGACGGGGAAAGAGACGCTGGTGCGCGGCGTGGAAATCGTGGGCACGCCGCTGTCGGCGGTGAACCGCATCCTCGCCTCGGGGCAGAAGCCCGGCGTCTTCAACGGCTTCTGCGGCGCGGAGAGTGGCAACGTCCCGGTGTCCACCGTGGCGCCGGCCATGCTGCTGCAGGAGCTGGAGCTCCAGCGCACCATGGAGGGGAAGGACCGCCCGCCGATTCTCACCAGCCCGGCGGCGCTGGAGTCCCCGGCGGCGAAGCCGTAGCCGCGCGCCTCCGTGCCCCAGTCGCGCCTTACTGAGGGGCAGGTGAGGGCGCGACAGGCATGGGGCTCGCAGGCCGGGGGCGCGCCGGGTGGAGCTGCCTGGCGCCCTTGAAGCCGCGCAGGCGCACGTACCGGCGGAAGTCCTGGAGGAAGCTCTCCTGGGTGACACCCACGGCACGCTGGAAGGCGCTGTCGAAGTCCGGGCCCTGGCTCATGCCGCGCAGTACGTTCCGGATGGTGTCCTCACCATAGCGGCGCGCCAGGAAGGTGAAGGCGTGGTGGGCGGCGCCATACACGACGCCGCTCTCGGACTGGTAGAGCGCGTCGGCTTGCGACAAGGGGTCGGCGTTGGGGTGCTGGCGCCAGTAGTGCTCCAGGTCGTCCAGGCTGGAGACGCGGTAGCCCTGTTCGGCGGTGTAGGAGGCCATGCCTTCACGGAACCAGAGGGGAATCCGCTTGCGTGTCCAGCCGAGCCGGTCCGAGGCCACCTGGTACATGAGGCTGTGGGTGAGCTCGTGCAGCAGCAGTTCGTCCACCTGGCCCTGGCTGGCGCCTCGGGCCGTCCAGGTTCGAGGGCTCTGCAGCTCGATTTGCTCGTAGCGCGCCCAGGCGCGGAGGAAGTCATACCCCGGGCGGTTGGCGGCGCGCTCCAGCGCCGCGTGGTTGGGGTGCACGACGATGGTGACGGGGTCGTCGAAGGTGCCCCAGCGCTGGAGACGGGGAATGGCGCGTTCGACGGCGAGCTTCACCTGCACGGCCGCTTCGGTGTCGCGCGGTTGGTATTCGACGTCGATGCCGGCGCCGGTGCCCTTGCCGACGAGCACGCGGGCGCTCTGGGAGGCGGAGCAGCCGGTGAGCAGACTCAGGCCGAGCAGCGCCGCTGCCCAGCCGGGACTGCCGCGACGGCCCTTTGTTGCTGGTGACTCCTGACTCACTCCGCACCCAACCAGCGAACCACCGCGCGTCCGACATCGGCCACGGTGGAGAAGGACTCCACCTCGGGCACGGGTGGGCCGAAGTAGAGCACGGGCACGGGGTGAAGCGTGTGTCCCCGCGTGGAGAGGTCTTCCACGTTGCCGTGGTCGCTGCAGACCAGCACCCGGGCGTCGGCGGGGCGCGTGGCTACCAACGCGCGGGTGAAGGCGTCGAACGCGTCCAGCGCGGCCAGGGCGGCCGTCCAGTCCTGGGCGTGGCCGGCCTCGTCCGCCAGGTAGTGCTCGAAGAAGGTGAAGTCCGCGGCTGACGCAATGTCCCAGAACACGGCGGCGGCTTCCTCGGGCGTGCGCTCCGGCGCGGGCAGTCCGTAGGCACGGGCGCTGGCGCCGGTGATGTCGTGGGTGAGCCCGTCCCCGGCGCGGGCGTCATCGAGCGTCCGCAGGGGGATGCCCCCCGCGGCGAAGGCCAGCTTGGAGGCGGAGGGCTTCACCTTGCGGCGCGACTCCGGGGACAGGACGAGCTCCGGCGGGGAGGTGCTGGGCCGGCGGGGGACCTCCAGCGCGTCCAGATAGGGGGCGGGATAGGCGTTGGCGAAGGTGGCGGTGCGGCCCGCCGCGCCCAGCCGCCGGATGATGGAGCGGTCCGCCATCAACCCCCGCAGCGGCGCGTTGGGGTAGCCGAGGACGTGGCGGCCCAGCAGCGCGGGGGCCGGGTCTCCCGTCAGGATGGCCGTTTGATTGGACGCGGACTGGGGCCGGCCGGGGACGCCGAAGGTGGTGTCCGTGGGGATGCAGCGGCCTCCATAGGGG
>NZ_VHLC01000220.1:0-1088 GCF_006547355.1 Myxococcus sp. AB036A
AAGTTCGAGCGTAACAAGCCCCACGTGAACATCGGCACGATCGGACACGTGGACCACGGCAAGACGTCGCTGACGGCCGCCATCACCAAGGTGCTGGCGAAGACGGGCGGCGCCACGTTCCTGGCGTACGACCTGATTGACAAGGCGCCGGAGGAGCGTGAGCGCGGCATCACGATTTCCACGTCGCACGTGGAGTATCAGACGACGAATCGGCACTACGCCCACGTCGACTGTCCGGGCCACGCCGACTACGTGAAGAACATGATCACGGGCGCGGCGCAGATGGACGGCGCCATCCTGGTGGTGTCGGCGGCGGACGGCCCGATGCCGCAGACGCGTGAGCACATCCTGCTGGCGCGCCAGGTCGGCGTTCCGTACATCGTGGTCTTCCTGAACAAGGTGGACATGCTGGACGACCCCGAGCTGCGCGAGCTCGTGGAGATGGAAGTCCGCGACCTGCTGAAGAAGTACGAGTTCCCTGGCGACGACATCCCCATCGTCCCGGGCTCGGCGCTCAAGGCGCTGGAGGGTGACACCAGCGACATCGGCGAGCCGGCCATCCTGAAGCTGATGGAGGCGGTGGACAGCTACATCCCGACGCCGCAGCGCGCGACGGACAAGCCCTTCCTGATGCCGGTGGAGGACGTGTTCTCCATCTCCGGCCGCGGCACGGTGGCCACGGGCCGCGTCGAGCGCGGTATCATCAAGGTCGGCGAGGAAGTGGAAGTGGTCGGTCTGCGCCCGACGCAGAAGACGGTCGTCACGGGCGTGGAGATGTTCCGCAAGCTGCTGGACCAGGGCATGGCGGGCGACAACATCGGCGCGCTGGTGCGCGGCCTAAAGCGCGAGGACATGGAGCGCGGCCAGGTGCTGGCCAAGCCGGGCAGCATCACCCCGCACACCAAGTTCAAGGCGCAGATCTACGTGCTGTCGAAGGAGGAGGGTGGTCGTCACACCCCGTTCTTCAAGGGCTACCGCCCGCAGTTCTACTTCCGCACCACGGACGTGACGGGCTCGGTGAAGCTGCCGGAGAACGTCGAAATGGTGATGCCGGGCGACAACATCGCCATCGAGGTGGAGCTCATCAC
>NZ_VHLC01000221.1:0-1047 GCF_006547355.1 Myxococcus sp. AB036A
CTAATGAGCTTCAGGGAGTGAGGTTAAGAGCGAGGCTGTTGAGTTCGTGAGGAGGTGCACTTCCCATGGCTTGGCAGCCTCGCCGGCTCTCCGCCGAGCAGCAGCAGGAGCGGCGCCTTGAGGCAGCACGTCTGCTGCGTCGCGGCGTTCCGCAGGTGCGCGTCGCGCGCGAGTTCGGGGTGTCCGAGGCGGCGGTGAGCAAATGGGCCGCACGGCTGCGTTCGGGCGGTCTGCGTGCGCTGCGTGCACGCCGACACCCAGGGCGACGCTCGCGATTGACGCCCACGCAATGGCAGCAGGTAGCAAGCACCCTGCGCGCGGGCGCACTCGTAGCAGGCTTTCCCACCGAGCGCTGGACGCTGCGGCGTGTCGCGAATGTCATCCAACGTCGCTACGGCGTGCGCTACCACCCGAATTACCTGGGCGGCCCGTTGCGCCGCCTGGGCTTCAGCCCGCAGCGGCCGACCACCCAGGCTCGTGAGCGGGATGATGCGCTCGTTCAAGCGTGGCTCCGGCGCGATTGGCCGCTCATCAAAAGGGGGCTCGTCGAAGCGGGGCAGTGCTTGCCCTCCTGGACGAAACGGGTCACTCGTTTCGGGCCCGTATAGGCAGCACATGGGCACCGGTGGCTCATGCCCCTGTGCTGCGCCGGGTGGAGAGATACCGGAGGGAAGTGACGAGCATGGTTGCCCTGACGGCACCGCTTCGCCCAGGTGAGCGTCCACGCCTGTTCGCCCGGCATATCGAGGGCAGCGTCCATGGCTCCGACGTCATTGCCTTCCTGCGTTACCTGCATCAGCGCCTGGGCGGCCGACCTGTGTGGCTGGTGTGGGACAGGCTGCAGGCTCATCGCGCAGCGAATGTGCAACGCTTTTTGACGCGATACCCACGGGACTTCCGCGTGTACTTCCTGCCCGCCTACACCCCGGACCTCAATCCCGAAGAGCAGTGCAATGCGAGCGTCAAGAAGGCCCTGCTCAACACTCTGCCTGGAAGCATTGAGGAATTGCGTCGACAGGCGCGCAGGGAGTTTCGGCGGCTCCAGCA
>NZ_VHLC01000222.1:0-968 GCF_006547355.1 Myxococcus sp. AB036A
TCAGTGAAGGCCCTGCCGGACGAGAAACGCCCGCATGGGGTTTCTTCGCGACGGCAGGCCGAGCGCTTTTGGGGGCAGTCCCTCCTTGGGTGCGAGATTGGCCATGGCCCGCGCATTGGCCAGGAAGACGTGAGCGACGAGGCACAGCGTCATGTGTCGATGCCAGGCTGTCCAGGTACGCACCTCGTAGTCCGCCAGCCCCACCTCGCCCTTGGCTGACTCGAAGTCGTCCTCAATGGCCCACCGGCTTCCCGCGGCCCTCACCAGCGAGGCCAGCGAGGCGTTGCGCCGTGCGTGGGCAATGTAGAAAGCCATCTTCCCGTCCACGAGGCTGCGACGAAATAGAAGCCACCTCGAGAGGCCCAGGTGCCGGTTGAGACGCATGCGTGCCCAGTCATAGAGGCGTGGGCCCTTGCTTCCCGGGCCCGCGGACAGTCGCCCCCAGCCCGTGGGAGGGACGAGTTGCACCATGTCTCCTGGCTTCACCTGGTAGAAGCCCCGCCAGACGTGCGTATTGGCCGCCACCGTCAGCACATAGGGCTGGCGCAATCCCTCCAGGAAGCGTCGCAACGTGTTGTCACGCCCGTAGACTTCGTCCCCCACCACCCACGCCGGCTTCGGTCCTGAGGCCAATACCCGTTGCAGCATGCCTTGGGCGAGGGCTGGCTTGGACTCGAAGTCGACGTCTTCTGGGATGCCGCCCGCCTCACGGCGCGCCACGTCCTGCGTCCAGGCTTCTGGCAGGTACAGCTCCCGGTCCACCAACGCGTGTCCACGGGGCGTCGCATACGAGAGGAAGACGCCCACCTGCGCATTCTCGACTTTGCCCGCGGTGCCGGTGTACTGGCGCGCCACGCCGACGGACTTGTCTCCCTTCTTCAAGAAGCCCGTCTCGTCCACCGCCAGCATGCCGCCTTCCCCCAGACTCCTTCGGGCGTACTCCAGGACGTCGTCGCGCACTGCGTCCG
>NZ_VHLC01000223.1:0-908 GCF_006547355.1 Myxococcus sp. AB036A
GCCCTCCCCCATGACGTCCACGGCGTGCTCGATGTGCCGGACCACGTCATCCACGGTGTCACCGCCCAGATAGACGGGGGCGAAGATGATGCCCACCACCCCGCCCCGGTCTGCGATGAAGCGCAGGGCTTCGTCGGAGAGGTTGCGCCAGCCGCCGCCTGCCGCGCGAACGCCCGTGTGCGAGCAGAAGAACCGGACCGAAGGGTGGGTGAAGAGATCCTTGAGGGTCGACTCCGAGGCATGCGCCACATCCACGCTCATGCCCAGCCGGGCCATCTCCTCCATGACATCCCGGCCCAGCGGTGTGAGGCCCCGGTTGCCCATCATCGGAAAGGAAGAGCCGCCCAGGTCGTTGTTGGACAGGTGGGTGAGGCCCATGAAGCGTACCCCACGCTGGTGAAGCTCGGACAGACGCGCCACCTGGCCTTCGATGGCGTGCCCCCCTTCCACGCCCAGCACCGCGGACAGCCGCCCTTGCGCGAGGTTGTCCTCCAGCATGGCGCCTGTCGTGGTGATGCGGGCGGCATCCCCGGAGCGCGCACAGAAGGATGCCATCTGCTCAATCTGCCAGAGCGCCCGGGTCCACTCGCTCGCCCGGGCCTCCCGGGGCCACCCCCGCCACGCTGCGAACACCGGGAAGCCTCCGATGAAGGGGAAGCCCCGGGTGACGATGGTGAAGCACTGGAGCTTCACCCCCGCCTCCCGCAGGCGGGGGAAGTCCACATGGCCCTCTTCAGAGCGTTCACACAGGTCGCGGTTCCACATGAGGGAATCCGCATGGCCGTCCGCGATGCACCACCGCTGGTGGAACTCTTTCACGTCACCCATGCGCGCAAGTCTGCCCACCCGCGTGCGCGAAACAAGCACCACCCGCGTCCCGGTGCTCACTCAACGTCCCTGCCCCGCCC
>NZ_VHLC01000224.1:0-896 GCF_006547355.1 Myxococcus sp. AB036A
GGTGACGTCGTCGTCCGGCCGTGTGGGACTGCCGCTGCTGGGGGACTCGGTGAGTCCCATCAGGTCCTCGGGGCTCACCATCAACTCGATGCACAGCTTCTTCAGCGTCTCGACGCTGGGAATCATCTGCCCGCGCTCAATCCGGCTGTAGACGGCAGAGGCCATCCCCACGCGCTCCGCGACTTGGACCTGCGTCAGACTCATCTGCTCCCGAGCGAGGCGGGCGATGCTTCCAAGGTGCGCTGCCAGCTGTTGGTTCATAGGTACAAGGGAGTATACCTGAGTTGCGCGTTGTCAAGGGAGTACAATCCATCAGCGCTCACCCGACAGGAGCTGAATGAGGGCAAGGGCCTGGCGCCCGTTCAGTTGCCGCACGCGGCGTCGCAGGGCGTCCTTGGCGATGGCGCTCGTGCCCGGCGGCAGCGAGTAGGAGAAGCCCAGCAACTCGTTGGGGGTGGTGCAGACGACGGTGCACAGGCGGTACAGCGTCGGGACGCTGGGAAGCATCAGTCCCCGCTCGAGCCGGCTGTAGGCATTGCGGGAGATGTTGATGAGCGTCGCTACCTCTGTCTGCTGCAAGCCCGCGCGGAGGCGGGCCTCGCGCAGGGCCTCGCCGAGGATGACAGGCAAAGGGCGGGTGCGTCTCGTCGGAGGGGCGAAGGTGAGGGCGTCAGGGGGGATGTGCATATCAAGTAAACTGTACCTGATAGTCTAGTTTATATCGCCTTGACAGCCGAGTCGGAACCTTTCGGGGCTGTGGTTGGAGGTGGGGGGAGACTTCGCGCGATTTCCCCGGGCTTCTGGTAACGTGGGCCGGCGCCGGGGAGGGTGTCGCATGCGCGTGGCCGCAGTCCTGCTGTCCTACAGAGTCTCCAGGAGGAAGTCGCCATGAGGGA
>NZ_VHLC01000225.1:0-882 GCF_006547355.1 Myxococcus sp. AB036A
CTAGGGGCTGTCCCTGATCTCGTGTTCGAGAGCCGACCCGGCGTGCCGGCTATCTGGCACGTTGGGGCAGAGCCTCAATCGGAGTTGCTGCCTAGCGCTAGGCATGATCAACGCGGGCTGTGCGCCGACATGAACTGAGCGATGCCGAGTGGAGCCGCATCGAGCCCCTGCTGGGCTCCAGGACCGGCCCTCGCTCGAAGCGAGGGGACCGTGACTTCATCAACGCCGTGGTGTGGCGCGTGAAGACCGGGGTGCAATGGCGGGATTTGCCCGAGCGGTTCGGTCACTGGAAGACGGTCTACAATCGGTTCCATCGCTGGACGAAGACTGGGCGCTGGGAAGCCATCTTCAAGGCGCTGCGGCTCGATGTGGATGAGCTTGGCTCCCTTGCTGACGCATCGGTCGTCCGGGCGCATCAGGACGCCGCGGGCGGAAAAGGGGGATCCGAAGCAATGCTTTGGGGCGTTCTCGAGGAGGTTTTTCAACGAAAGTTCACGCCGTCACTACGACGGGAGGTAAGCCGCTCCACGTCGCGCTGACGCCCGGCCAGCAGCACGAGTCCACAATGGCCGAAGAACTTATGGTGCACGCCGAGGGCGCCGCTTTCATTGCGGATACCGGCTATGACGCCGACCGCATCCGCGCCAACGTTCGAAAGCTCGGGATGAAGCCTGTCATCCATTCAAACCCGAGCCGTAAGCGGGCGTTGCCGTTAGACCGCCCCCTGTACCGGATGCGCTACCGGGTGGAGTGCTTCTTCCACGATCTCAAGCGCTTTCGGGCCGTCGCCACCCGCTATGACAAGACGGCGACGAGCTACCTCGCCGTCCTGCACGTCGCATCCATGCTTCTTTGGCTGCGCTAATCAGGGACAGCCCCTAG
>NZ_VHLC01000226.1:0-792 GCF_006547355.1 Myxococcus sp. AB036A
CGACGGACGGCTCCTCCACCGCCATGGGCACCAGGTAGTCACGTCCGTTGACCTGGAGGTTGAGGCCCAGCCCCAGCGGGAGGGAGAAGGTCCCCACCGCGTTCTCAATCATCTGGTTCGCCAGGACAGGCTGGAGCGCCTCCGAGCCCAGCAGCTGCTGCAGGTCCTCGGGCGTGAGCCGGAACATGCGGGAGAGGTGCGCGTGGCGCTCCTCCATCGGCAGCTTGTGGAACCCGGGAAGCCGGGACGTCACGGTGTCAGACATGTTCTTCCTTCCAGACTTCGGCACGGCCACCCTCTACAGCGCCGCCAACCAATCCTTCAACTCTCCGGTGACCACCCGGGGCCGCTGTCTCAGTTCAGCGCAGCTTCTGCTTCCCGTCAGCACGAGCGCCTGCCGCAGGCTCGCCAGGATGACCTCCAGCGCCGCCTCCGCCGCCTCGAGCCCGCCCGCCTGCTGCGCGCGGAACAACGGCAGCGCCATGCCGGCCAGGTTCGCCCCCAGCGCCAGCACCTTGGCCGCGTCCAGCCCCGTGCGAAGGCCACCGCTCGCCACCAACTGGACGTCCGGGCCCACGGCGCGCCGCACCGTGGCCAGGGCCGCCGCCGTGGGAATGCCCCACGCGCTGAACTCCGCCCCCAGCTGTGCCTGTACGCCTGACGCACGAAGTTGTTCCACGCGCACCCAGGACGTCCCGCCCAGACCGGACACGTCGAGGTTCCGCACGCCCAGGTCCACCAACCGCCGCGCGACGTCCGGGCCGATGCCGCAGCCCGTCTCCTTCACCAGCA
>NZ_VHLC01000227.1:0-753 GCF_006547355.1 Myxococcus sp. AB036A
CCGCTCATCCACCTGCCCCTCCCCAGCGCCACCTCGCCAGGCCACACGCTGCCGTCAGCCGCCCACTGGCTTCTCGTGAGCCCTGCGAGACTGGGGAACTCGGACCGCTCGCGTCCGTGAGCGTGTAGCGGTCCAGCACTCCCCCAGCGCTGCCACTGTGCATCGTGCGTGGAACCACCACGTCCTCAGCCCCCGCTGTCGTCACCAACGTGCGCAGGTCGCTGCCATTGCGCACGTCCACTCGCCACACCATCGGCTGGTCGGCTTGCACCTCGTCGTGCGCGGGGGACTCACTTATCGGGACCCGACCGCGCCACGAGGCTGGCCTCGCGAGTAGGCTGTGTGCGTTGGTACTCCTAGACCCAAGCTTTGAGACAGCCATGCACCGAAGTCCTGGATCCATCCTCTCGACCCGAGGGGCCTCTCCGCGTCCTTTCCTCCCCGTCAACGCCCTGCTGGTGTCCGTACTGCTGGCCCTTGGCTCCGGCTGTGGCGACTCCAAGGCCGACAAGACGAACGACTGTCCGAACCCGTCCGTCGGCTGCGGCCAGCAGGACTCCGGGACGCCCGACGCGGGCAATCCGGACGCGGGCAATCCGGACGCGGGCATTCCCGACGCGGGCATTCCCGACGCGGGCGACCCCGACGCGGGCGACCCCGACGCCGGCAATCCGGACGCGGGGCATCCCGACGCTTGCAACCCCGACGCGGGCAATCCTGACGGCGGAGGCCCCCTGCCCACCGCCCCCACCC
>NZ_VHLC01000228.1:0-702 GCF_006547355.1 Myxococcus sp. AB036A
AGTCCTGCCCCGTGGCGATGGCCACCGCGTCAATGCCGTTCATCACGCCCTTGTTGTGCGTGGCCGCGCGGTACGGGTCCGCCTCCGCGAAGCGGCTGGCCTGGGCGATGCCCTCGGCAATCTCCTCGGCCGGCATCTCGAAGTCCGCCAGCAGCGGGATGGGGATGCGGCACATGGCGCGCGCCAGCCGGCGGTCCGCCAGGTTGGAGAGGATGCGCAGGTACACCTTGCCACCCGTCACCTGCTCGATGAGCGGCGCCACGCCCTCCGCCATGGTGTTGATGAGGTTGGCCCCCATCGCCTCCTGGGCGTCGATGATGAGGTGGACGATGAGCAGCGGCTCGCCGCGCGGCCCTTCCGGGGCCGGCAGCACGCGAACCTCGACGTCCTTCGCCCCGCCGCCACGCGCCACCATGGCCGGGTGGAAGCTGTTGGCCAGCGCGAGAATCTGCTCCTTGTGCGCCAGGATGCGCTCGGTGGCCACCGTCGGGTCGCCGTAGCGCGACACCTGCACCTGGCCAATCATCAGCGACGGGTCGGCTTCACCGATGAAGCCGCCCGCCTCCCGGACGATTTTCGCCGCGAAGGACACCGCCGCCACGACGGACGGCTCCTCCACCGCCATGGGCACCAGGTAGTCACGTCCGTTGACCTGGAGGTTGAGGCCCAGCCCCAGCGGGAGGGAGAAGGTCCCCACCGCGT
>NZ_VHLC01000229.1:0-680 GCF_006547355.1 Myxococcus sp. AB036A
GCGGCTGGATCACCTCCTTTCTAAGGAGACCGGGCATCGGACAGCGTCTTCGGACGCAGTAGGCGATGCCAGCGACTTTCGAGTCGCGTCAGGTCAACCAGGTCAACGTTTCCGAATAACAATCTAGTGACTTACTCTGGGCTTGCTGTTTGGTTTTGAAGGACTGAGTCGAAGCGACTTGGCTCTTTGAGAATGAAGGACGCTGTAGGGTTTGCCGACGCGGTAGCCCCCTGGGCCTATAGCTCAGCTGGCTAGAGCGCGCGCCTGATAAGCGCGAGGTCGGTGGTTCAAGTCCACCTAGGCCCACCATTTTCCTCCCGAGGAGGAGGAAAGCGGTGACGCGCACCAGCATGGCAGAATGGCCGTGGGCAATTTTCCCGGGGCTGTAGCTCAGCTGGGAGAGCGCCAGCTTTGCAAGCTGGATGTCGTCGGTTCGATCCCGATCAGCTCCACACAAGTTTTCTCTGAAGTATAGAGAAGCGTTCTTTGACAAGTGCATACGAAGGGTAAGTTCAATTTCTGCTGAGAGAAGTTCTCGCAGAAGCCCTGACGAGAGTACCCAGCCGACGCCGTGAGGCGAAGGCGAGGGGAAGAGAGTCAGGTGCTTTTAATCAAGCGTAAGTAACAAGAAGTCTTCCAGGCTTGCTGCGAAGAGCAGGAGTCTGGGCCTTGGTTTCGAG